>JAJZFO010000108.1 GCA_021805305.1 Actinomycetes bacterium
GAGGTCGTCTACACCGGACTCTTCCAGACGCCCGAGGCCGTCGCGCGTACCGCCATCGACGAGGACGTGGACGTGGTGGGGCTCTCGATCCTCTCGGGCGCGCACCTCACGCTCGTACCCCTCGTGATCGCGGCGCTGCGGAACTCGGGTTGCGACGTGCCCGTCGTTGTCGGAGGGATCATCCCCCAGGAGGACGTGGCGGCACTGCACAGCGCGGGGGTCGCCGCCACCTTCGGTCCCGGTTCCTCGATGCAGGAGATCGTGAGCACCATCGAGGATCTCGTCCCGGCTCACTAGTGCGCACGACACCCGTCGTGGACGACCCGAGGACCAGCACCCGTCGGGGTCCTCTCAACGCGCGCCCTCACCCAGGCGGCTCAGGCCGAAACCGATTTCGAGGGCGAGGTCCTCGAGGACCGTCAGGACCTCGGAGTTGAAGGCGCGCGGCTCCATCGCGTACACCTGCCAGCTCCCGTCCACGCGGCCGTCGACCACGACGGGGATCGCGGCCGCCGATCGGAAACCGTGACGGCGCGCGGCCTCGGACCAGGGCGCGAAGGAGGGGTCGCCGTCGATGTCGCTCACGGTGCAGATCTGACCGGAACGTATCGCTCGTCCGGCGGGTCCCGAACCGAGGCGGTCGTCCGCCCAGTGCACCTCGATCCCCTCGAGATAGGACTCGTGACCCACGCTGGTGGCGTGCACCTGGACCGTCGAGCGCTCGTCGTCCATCCTCTTGCCGTACCAGGCGAAGAGGTAACCACCCTCGTGCACCGCCACTTGGCACATCTGGCTCAGGAGGTCCGTGGTGGTGCTCACCCTCATCAGGACGCGCGTTCCGGCGGAGATCGTGCGAAGCGCACGGGCGATGACCACCTCCGCCTCGCAGTTCCTCAGGGCCACGGCCACGCCATTGATGTGGCCCCCCTCGCCGCGGGTGGGTTGGGCGTGGACCTTCATCCACACGAAGTCGCCCGAGGCATGGCGTACGCGGATCATCAACTCTTCCAGGGTCTCACCCAGGTGCAGGAGTCGACGCCACGCGAGGACCCGGGCGTGGTCCTCGACGAAGATCAGGTCGAGGACGCTATGACCGATCAGGTCCTTGGGGAACCATCCCAATTGCGCGCTCGCCGACGGCGACACCCAGATGAGGTCTCCCTCGAGGTTCACTCGATAGACGACGTCCGACACGTTCTCGGCGAGCAAGCGGTAGGTCTCCTCGGTCTCCTCGATGCGTTGACGTTGGCGCACGCGCTCGTCGATGTCGTGAAGGGCCGTGATCAACGTATCCCCCTCGCCACTGAGTCCCCTCACCTGACGCGTGCGCTGGAGCATCCAACGTAGGTTGCCCGTGGAGGTGAGATAGCGGACCTCGATCGCGTCGGTCGCCGCCACCCTTGCGGGCGATTCGTCGGCGAAGCCCGCACGCTCGCGGTCCTCGGGGTAGACCATCTCGGCGAGTCGACGCCCGACGACCTCGTCGGGACGCCGGCCCAGTAGCGCCAGCAGTGAGGGCGAGGCCCACTCGATCTCCCCCGAGGCCGCGCAGGCGAACACCACGTCGTCGACGCTCTCGGCGAGCATCCGGAAGCGACTCTCGGACTGGACCAGGGCCCGCTGACTCGCGACGTCGTCGTGGGCGTCGCGCCACGAGGTGACCCGCACTCGCTCCTGGGTCGCGTGGTCCACCACCTCGCGCGAGCGCATCGACACCCACCGGTACGTGGAGTCGCTCACGAGCATGCGCAGTGTCAAGGTCGACGGCGGCCTCGCGTCGGGCGCGCGGTAGAACGTCTGCAGGGAGGTTCGGTCGTCGGGGTGGACCAGTTCGGCCAAGGAGCGACCGATCACGTCGTCGACCCGCAGGTCCAGTAGCCGTTCGACGAACGGTGAGACCCATTCGATGACGCCGCGACGTTCCAGGGCGATGACGTCGCTGCCGTGCTCGGCCATGAGCCGGTACCGCTCGTCGGCGAGGTCGGCCGCCGCGGTCGCGGCCACCTCGTGGTCGATCAGGTGCAACCCGGCGATGAAACCGGACGCAGCGCCGGTGGTCGCCTGACGGTGCGCGAGGACACCGAAGTGGTGCACGACTCCGTCCTTCCCCTTGAGGCGCAGTCGGAAGCGAGCGCTGTCCCCGCTCTCTAGTTGGTCTCGCACGACGGCGCGCATCGCTTCGTCCTCGGGCAACGTGAGGTCGGCGAGGAGGGTCCCGCGCAGTTCCTCCGCGTCGTAGCCGAGGACCGACGTGACCGTGTCGAAGACCCACTCGATGCGCCCCAGTGCGTCGGTGCGCAAGATGACGTCAGAGGAGTTCGCTAGGAGCAGTCGATAGCTCTCGACGAGCTCTCGTGCCTCACGCGAGTCGTTGTAGGTGTAGGCGACGAGCTCCCCACAGGCGGAGGCGCGAATGCTGAAACGCCCCGTGGTCTCGACGCGCGACGTCACGAGGGCCACGTCGTGCATTTCCTTGGTCGACTGCGCGTCGACCACTCCGGCCAGGAAACCGATCAACTCGTCAGCCACCTCGGGCGACCACGCGCCACGTACGCTGGTGGCGAGCAGTTCGCGGCGGTCCCGGCCGAGGAATCGGCACGCGGACTCGCTCACCTCCACGTAGTCGAAGTCGCGTATCCGACCCGTGTCGTCACGGCGGGCCCTGGCAGCGACGACCGGGTCGAGGGCC
>JAJZFO010000240.1 GCA_021805305.1 Actinomycetes bacterium
GCCGAGGAGCGCGAAGACCTCGCCGCGCTCTACCTCGAAACTGACGTCGTCGAGGGCCGCGACGGCTCCGTAGGACTTGCGCAGGTGCTCCACGCGTAGCGCGAGGGTCATCGCGCCGCGCCCACGTTCTCGCTCCATGTCGTTGCGTGGTCGCGAAGAGGATCGTCGCCACCGTTCGCACCAGGGTCACGATGACCGCGCAGACCAAGGGCCCGGCGACGTTGGGCTGAACGCTCAAGCGACCCGTGCGGCGCCGTCCCCCGATGACCCATTGTGTGACCTTAGCGTGCCCGGCCCCGACGGCGAGGCGACCGTACCGGCGTGCTCGCCGGCGAGCACGCCGGTACTCGCATTGGTTCAGCGCAGGGTGGTGCCGCCCGCGAAGGTGGTGCCGACACTGCGGAAATATCCCCCCAGGATCTCCCGAGGGGTGAGGAGCGTCAACTCCTCGGTCGGGGAGTCGAAGAGCTCCAGCGTCGCCTCTCCCGCGTAGGCGGGACCGAGCTCGACGTTGACTCCCGACATGGTCACCACCTCGGCGAGGGAGTCGCGGCCGTCGAGTTCGATGCCCGGGAACCACCGGTGGTGCAGCATGGGATGAGAGTTGACGAAGCCGCCCGTGGGCGATTCGCCGCGCAGGGTGAGCGTGGCGTTGGCCAGTCGCCGGTCCCCGGCCGCGAGCGTCATGCCAAAGCGCCCGCCCGCGGTCAAGCGCGGTCCCGCCGATCCCACGGTGATGGGCCGGGTCTGGTGAATGGAGCCGAGCTTCTTGGGATATCCCTGGAGGTAGCCGCGTACGAGGGCGAAGTCCTTGTCGACCCAGATGAACACGCAGCGGCTGTAGATCCGCCCCTCGTAACGGCACCGCACGACGACGAAGGCCTCCTTGTACTGAGAGCGCACCGGGTCGAGGATCTCCGCGCGATCATCGCCGCAACTCTGCCAGTCGGCCCAGATGAAGGCGACGGCCCCCGGGTCCTCGTCGTCCTCGACGAGGTCCACGTCGGGCGGCAGGACCGCGCGCACGTTGGCCGGATCAGTGCGGTACTCCACCGTCAACAGGTCGCCCGAGTAGTGCCAGGGTGCGGGCGGGAGAATCGACGCGCGACCCGTGAGGGTGCGCGGGAAGGGTAGGCCCCGAAAGGTCATCGGCGCTCTCCCGTCCATCCCTGGTCGGGCCGGTCGAACCAGATGTGCACCTGCCCGGTGCCGATGGAGTTCTCGTACTCCGAGAAGAGCCGACCGGCCGCCGTGCACTTCGCGCCACCCAGGGCCGCGGCCATCATCTGGTAGTGACCGAACCGGCCCTCGGGCTTGACCGTGAGGAACTGGTCCATCTCGGCCAGGACCTGGGCGTGGTTGCCCTCGAGCAGGGCGTCGATGACCCGGTGGTCCCACTGGCGCGCCGCCTCGGAGAAGATGTGCTCCTCGCCGGCCGCCTCGTGGCGGCGCAGGTCGCGCAAGTTGTGGAAGGTGTGACTGACCGCTCCCGAGGCGATCAGGACGACGCGCAGGTCGCTCTGCTCGATGGCCTGGGCCACCACGCGTCCGACCGTGGCGAAATCGCGCTGGTCCGCGGTCTGACACACGCTCAGCGACATCCACTTCTGGTCCGCCTGAAGGAAGGGCAGGAAGTTCAAGGTCGCGTAGGCCAGGGGGAGGTGCTCGTTGTCGATGGCGGTGATCCAGCACTCCTCGGTGTCCTCGGCGGTCTTGGCGATCAGGCGTGCGAGCTCAGGACTCCCGGGGAAGTCGTAGGGCACGCTCGACATGCCGCGGGGCAACTCGTCGCTGGTGTAGTGGCCACGGCGGTGCTCGTGGGCGGTGACCACGAACTCCACGGTGGTGAACCAGTGGCTGTCGAAGACCAGGACCACGTCGGGCGCCAACTCGTCCAAGACGTCACGACGCAAGTCGTGCAGTCCCGTGTAGAGCGTGCTCTCGTGGCCATTGTTGAGCTCTCGGCGCACGGCCTCGGGCAGGACGATGGTGGGGACGTGGGCCAACAGGCCGGCCCCGACGATTTCACCCATGGGTGGTTCCCTCCTTGATCTGCAGCGTGGTGAGGTCCGAGTAGAAGTCCAGCGCGTAGTCGCCACCCTCGCGACCGACGCCGCTGATGCCGATGCCGCCGAAGGGCGCGGTGAGGTCGCGCACCAAGAAGCAGTTCACCCACACGGTGCCGGCGCGCACCCGCGACCCGACGCGCGTCGCGCGGTCGTGGCTCGAGGTGTAGATGACCGCCGAGAGTCCGTAGGGCGTGGAGTTCGCTAGGCGCACGGCCTCCGCCTCGTCCTCGAAGCGCTGCAGGGTGAGGACGGGACCGAAGATCTCGCGCTGGACGACCTCGGAGTCGTTGTCGCGCGGCTCGATCACGGTGGGCTGGTACCACAGGCCCTCGTGCGCGGCCTCGTCGCCCCCGAAGAGCACGTGGTCCCCGTGCTGACGCGCGCGATCGACGAAGCCCTTGACCCGATTGAAGTGCTCGGGGTGGATCAGCGGCGAGATGGTCGTGTGGGCGTCGCGCGAGTCGCCCAGGACGTGACGCGACGTCGCGTCGCGGAATCTCTCCACGAAGTCGTCGAACACGCTCGCCTCCACGAGGAGCCGCGTGCCGGCCAGGCAGACCTGTCCGGCGTCGTCGAACATGACCGCGGCCTTCTGGGCGGCGGCGTCGAGGTCCGCG
>JAJZFO010000020.1 GCA_021805305.1 Actinomycetes bacterium
ATTGAGCGTGGCCACGCTCTGGTGGTACGCGTCCAAAAGCCGGTCCGGGTTCGGGCGACGCGCGTCCTCGGTGAAGTCCTCGTGGTTCACGATGTGCCCACGGAACGAGTCCAGACGCACGCCGTCTCGTTCCTCGAAGTGGTCCGAACGTGGCTTGGCGAACTGGCCGGCGATCCGGCCGACCTTGATGACCGGCACCCCCGCGGCGTAGGTCAACGCCACGGCCATCTGCAAGATCACCTTGAGCTTGTCGCGAATGGCGTCGGCCGAGGAGTCGGCGAAGGACTCCGCGCAGTCACCGGCCTGCAGTAGGAAGGCGTCGCCGCGCGCGGCTTGGGCCAGTTGTTGGGTCAGTCGCCGGGCCTCGCCCGCGAAGACCAGGGGGGGCTGGGCCGCCAACTGACTCTCGACGCGCGCGAGGTGTTGGGGGTCGGGCCACTGGGGGCTCTGCGCCGCGACGTGCTCTCGCCAACTCGCGGGGTTCCATGTCGGAGTGGGGGCCATCCTCTAAGGCTAGAGGTTTCGTCGAAGAGTCGGCAATTGCCCCGGTAGGCTGTCGGCGTGCCTCTGCGTCGTCTCGGTCTCTTCGGGGGCACGTTCGATCCGCCCCACTACGGTCACGTGGCGGCGTTGAGTGCGGCGGCGGCCAGTGGCCGTTTCGACGTCATCGAAGTGACCGTCGCCGGCGACCCGTACCGCAAGAGTGCGCTGGGACCTGTACATTCGGCGATGTTGCGCCTGGCCATGGCGCGCGTCGCCTTCGAGCACCTCGCTCTGGTGCGCGTGAGCGACCGCGAGATCACCCGTCCCGGACCCTCCTACACCTTCGACACGGTCGTGGAGTTGCTCGAGGAGGCCCAGGAGGTGGATCTCTTGATCGGGGCGGACCTAGTGAGCCAGTTACCGACGTGGCACCGCGCCGAGGAGCTACGCGACCTGGTGGACGTGGGAGTCGTACCGCGTCCGGGTGCGTTGCTCGAGGCCCCTGCGGGCTGGCGCTGCTACGAGATCCTCATGCCCCCCGTCGATCTGTCCAGTACTTTCCTGCGCGAAACGCCTCTGGACCTCGAGGCGTTGAAATTGTTCATGCCCGAAGAGGTAATTGCCATTTATCAGGGTGCCAGGGAGTAATGTAGGGCGCAATGGCGGTTCGAGCGTTCGATATCTCAGACGTGGCCTCGGCATCGGTGACGGTGCTCGAGCGTGCGCCGCGCACCCGTCGTGACGCACGTCGGTTACGGCAGCGCCACGCGGTGGCGGGCATCATGGCCGTGAGCATTCCCTTCGCCGTGGCACTCATCGTTCTGGGAGTGGGCAACTGAGCGAGATCGTCACCGGCGGCGGCACCCTTCGCGGTCCGCAAGATCCATTCGTCACCCGCGTGATCGACGCCGTCGTGGAGGGGGCTGAGGAGAAGCTCGGCGTCGACACCGTCGTGCTGGACCTGCGCGAGTTCGTTGATTCCTTCGACGCCCTGGTCGTGACGGGGGGGCGCAACGATCGACAGGTTCGCGCCATCGCCGAAGAGGTGGAACGTCGGGTGGAACTGGCGATGGGCCTCAAGCCGACCCGGGTCGAGGGATGGTCGAGTGCGGAGTGGATCGCCTTGGACTACGGCGACGTGATCGTGCACGTGTTCGATCTCGAAACCCGCGACTACTACGATCTCGAACACCTCTGGAGCGCCGCCCCGGCATTTCGTCGCGCCCACCAGCACTAACCCTTCTTGAGGAACGCCACGTCGGCGGTGGTGATGAGCGACACCGTGGCTCCCGAGGCCAACTTGAGCGAGTAGGGGACCTGATTGATCGAGATACGCACCCCCTGGGTGGCTCCCATGGAGGCGGCCGCGAACACCAACTGGCCCACGGCGATGCGCTGAGCGTCGAGCGACAGCTGGCTCAGCGCCTTGCTCACGTCGATGAGGGCCACGCCGTCGTGGATGGTGGCCTGATTCACGGTCATGGTGGTGGGGACCTGGGTCGTGATGCCCGCGGCCATCTCGACGGGGTCGGGACCCTGCGTCTCGTAGTAGAGAACGGCGAACAGGCTCGGGGGTGCCGTCATCAAACGCGAGACCTCGACCAGGTGTCCGGAACGGTCGAGGAGGAAGATGCTGTGCTGGACCCATCGGACCTGGGCGTAGTCGGTGAAGGGGATCGTGGGCTCCAACAGTCCCAGGGGCACGTCACCGACCCCGATCACCGTCGGCGAGGAGGACGTGGACACCAGGTTGCACCCACTGAGGCATAGGGAGCAACCCAGTATCACGAGCAGTCGGCGCCAGGTCCTCATGAGGGGAACTCCACGAGCGGCAGATCGATCTGGAAGCGCGCTCCGCCCTCGGGGCTGGTGGTGGCACGAATCTCGCCTTCGAGGGATTTGACGTGCTCGCGCACCAGGGCCAGTCCGAGGCCCGTGCCACGCACCACACTGCGGTCGTGGGCGGCGGGCCCGCGGTAGAAGCGCTCGAAGACGTGCTCCTGGTCGGTCGCGGCGATGCCCGGACCGGCGTCGTCGACGTTGAGTTCGACGTGCGAGTCGCGCGCGACGAGGCGTATGGCGACGACACCGCCGGCGTAGTGCTGCGCGTTGTCCATCAGGTTCGCGATGATGCGCTCGAATCGTCGGCGATCGACGAGCACACGGGCGTCGTTCAGGCGCGGGTCGATCTCCACGGGGGGCTCGGCGCCACCGAGGCGACGGGTCACCGAGCGCACGGCCTGGCGAGTCAGTTCGCCGATCGAGATGGCCTCGAGGCTGAGCGAGTTGGCCCCCGCGTCGGAGCGAGAGAGCTCGATGAGGTCCTCGATGAGGCCCTGGAAGACTTGGATTTCCGCACTGAGTAGCGAGAGGCTCTCCTGGGCGGCCGGCGCGAGTTCGTCGCGGTGCTGTTCGAGGACCGACGCGGACATCGCCAGGGCGGTCAGCGGGGAGCGCAACTCGTGGCTGACGTCGCTCGCGAAGCGCGCGTCGCGTTCGAGTTTGGTGACCAGCTGGTTCACCATCGTGTTGAACGACTCGGTCAACTGCTCGACCTCGGAGCCGGCGTGGGTGGTGGGTAGTCGGGTGGCGAAGTCGCCCCCGGCGATGCGCGCGGCCGCGTCCGAGACCACCACCAGCGGTCGTAGGGTGCGCCGCGAGACCCAGATGCCCCCCGAGGCGCCCAGGATCGTCGTGAAGAGCGCCGCTGAGCCGATGACGATCAGGAGAACCCGCAGGTTGTGCTCGAGCCCGTTGAGTTGCCACACCTCGAACACCTGGATCTGCACGGACGGCATGGGGATGCCCACCACGAAGTCCAGGTCCGAGAGGATCATGCGCGTCTCGGTGGTGACGTGACCCTCGTTGGCCGCGCGCATCGCCGCGGGGGAGATGTCGGCGGACGGAACGAGGGAACTAAGGGTCTGCCACTGTCCCGCGATGCGCAAGATGAGCGTCGAGTTGGCCGACTGCTCGATCGAGTTGATCTCACTGTCCAAGGTCAGTGGGGCGGTGTAGATGGTGTTGCGGATCAGGGCGGCGTTGACGTAGCTCTGCTGGAGGTCGGTCTGCTGCTGTTCTGAGATGAGGACGTCGCGAACCCCGAAGAACGTCAGTGTGCCCAACAGCGAGCTCAGCAACAGCGTCCCGAGTCCGAAGATCAGGATCAGACGAAGTCGCAGGCTCCGACTGGGCACTAGAGCACCAACTTGTACCCCGCGCCCCGTACGGTCAACAGGTGCACCGGAACCGCGGGATCGGGCTCAATCTTCATCCGCAGGCGTCGCACGTGCACGTCGACCAGTCGACTGTCGCCGAAGTAGTCGTATCCCCACACCCGTTCGAGAAGGTCCTCTCGTGAGAGGACCTTGCCATTGACTTTGGCGAGGTCCACCAGGAGTCGAAATTCCGTCGACGTCAAGTGCAACTCGGTGCCGTCGGCGTGGCGCACCACGCCCTCATCGGGAATGACGTGCAGCTCGCCGATGTGAAAGGCCCGGGTCGCCGCATCGGGCCGTCGTCGCAGGTGCGCGCGAACCCTCGCCAGCAACTCCAAGGGCACGAAGGGCTTGGTCACGTAGTCGTCGGCCCCCGACTCGAGGCCCTTGATCACGTCAGACGTGTCGTCGCGCGCCGAGACGATCACGATGGGCAGGTCGGAGCGCGAGCGAAGGGCCACGCACGTGTCGAACCCCGACATCCCGGGCAGCATGATGTCCACGATGGCCACGTCGGCGTTGCGCTTCTCGAACAGGCCGACACCCTCTTCACCATTGGACGCGTCATCCACGTCGTAGCCCTCGCCGCGGAACATCAGGCGTAGCGCGGTGCGGATGTGCTCGTCATCTTCCACGATCAAGATCCGTGACACTGATTCTCCTTGCCTCAGACCCCACACTAGTGAGCGACCACCGATATGCACCCGGCGTCACTAACCTTGGAGTGTGAGCCGCGACGTCGATGTCGAGAGCGAGTTCCGCGCGTGGTACGTGCGGGAATTCTCTACGACGATGCGCGCCCTCGATCGCTCGCCCGACACCACGCGCGCCTATCGCGGCGACGTCGTGCGCTTCGCGCGCTGGGCCAGCGAACGCGGCGTGGTTGCTCCGCGCGAGGTCACGCGCCGGACGCTGCGCGAATACTTGGCGAGTATGAACGCGAGCGGGGACGAGCGAACGTCGATCTCGCGACGGCGCGCCTCGCTGCGGCGGTATTTCTCATGGTTGCTCCAGCGCGGCTTCATCGCCTCCGACCCCGCCGCTCGCCTGTCGGCGCCGCGCCCGGGCGCGCGTCTGCCCGAGATCGTGGGGCGCGCGCAATTAGAGGCGCTGCTGGATGAGGACTGGGGCGACGACCCGTGGGCCCGGCGCGACCGGGCGGTCTGTGAGGTCCTCTACGGCGCGGGGCTGCGGGTGAGTGAGCTCTGCGGCCTGGACGTGGACAGTCTCGACGAGCGCCTCGGCGTCGTTCGGGTCCTGGGCAAGGGACGCAAGGAGCGCATCGTGCCCCTACATCGCGCGGGCTGGGAATCCATCGCGCGGTGGCGCTCGCGACGCGCCGAGGTGGCCTCGCCCGACTCGCCGCGCGAGGCGCTCTTTCTCAATCGTCGCGGTGCGCGACTGGGCGTGCGCGACGTTCGCCGCATCCTGGACCGACGTCTCGCGTGGGGTCATATCCACCCCCACGCTCTGCGCCATACCTACGCGACCCACCTCCTCGAAGGGGGAGCGGACCTACGGGTGGTCCAAGAGCTCCTCGGTCACGAGAGCCTCACCACCACTCAGCTCTACACCCACGTGTCCAAGTCGCGACTGCAGAAGATCCACCGCGAGACGCATCCGCGGGGCTGAGGTCGGGTCCCGCGGAGCGACCCTCGTCCTCGACGGGTTCGACTAGACTGTTTTGGCTCTCCCAGGGTGGGAGGGTGCAGACACACCGCGTGGTTTCGTACGGTCGCTCCTCGGAGTGCACCACGGGGTTGATCAACCGAACGGAAGGACATTTTCGTGGCTCTCGTCACTTTGCAGGAATTGCTCGATTCGGGCGTCCACTTCGGACACCAGACGCGTCGTTGGAACCCCAAGATGCGTCGATTCATTCTCGGAGAGCGCAACGGCATCTACCTCATCGACCTGCGCAAGACGCTGGCCGGCATCGAACAGAGTTACGCCTACGTGCGCGACCTGGTCGCCGAGGGCGGCGTCATCTTGTTCGTCGGTACCAAGAAGCAGACCCAGGGGCCCATCGAGGACTACGCCAACGCGTGCGGTATGCCCTTCGTGAACCAGCGGTGGCTCGGCGGCATGCTGACCAACTTCTCGACCGTGGCCGGCCGCGTCAAGCGCATGATGGAGCTGCGCGCGATGCAAAAGGCCGGCGACTTCGAGGGAATGCCCAAGCGCGAGGCGTTGCGCCACAGCCGCGAGTTGGAGAAACTCGACCGCAACCTGTCGGGAATCGCCAACCTGGACCGTGTGCCCGACGCGATCTTCGTCATCGACACGAAGAAGGAGCACATCGCCGTGACCGAGGCCCGCAAATTGGGCCTACCCGTCGTGGCGGTGGTCGACACCAATTGCGACCCCGACGTGATCGACTACGTGATCCCGGGCAACGACGACGCCATTCGTTCCGGCGCGCTCCTGTGCCGATTGATCGCCGATGCCGTCACCGAGGGCCGCTACATCCGCCAGAACCGTCCCGCCGCGGTGAAGGCGGCCGCCCAATCGACGCCGCCCGCCGCCGCGACCGCTGACGCCGTCACGGCCAACGTCTAACAACGCTCGACTACAAGAGGAGAAGTCAAGGTGTCTTACACCGCAAACCCCAAGGACATCATGTCCCTTCGCAAGACCACGGGCGTTGGCCTGATGGACGCCAAGAAGGCCCTCGAAGCGAACGAGGGCAACGTGGAGGCCGCCGTGCAGTGGCTACGCGTTCAGGGAAAGGCGTCGGCGGCCAAGCGCGCCGATCGTGAAGCTGGCGAGGGCGCCGTCGCCGTCGTGCGCAACGCCAACGTGGCGGCCATCGTCGAGATGCGCTGCGAGACCGACTTCGTCGCCAAGTCCGACGAGTTCACGTCGCTGGTGGACGAGATCGCCGTGCGGGTGTGCGACGAGGGTGAGGCCGCGGTGGCGCATTTCCAGGAGAACATCGACACCATGCTCACCACCTTGAAGGAGAACATCTCCGTCGGTCGCGTGTACCGCATGGTGGCGGGCGAAGGTGAAGTCGTGGACACCTACAACCACACGCAGGCCGGCCGCGGCGTCAACGCGGTGGCGATCGTGCTCAAGGGTGGCTCCGAGGAGCTCGCGCACGAGATCGCGGTGCACATCGCCTTCGCGAAGCCTCAGTACCTCTCGCGTGAGGACGTGCCCGCCGAGGAGATCGACGCGGAGCGCAAGACGATTGAGGAGATCTCCCTCAACGAGGGTAAGCCCGCCGCCGCGCTGGCCAAGATCACCGAGGGGCGCCTGAACGGCTGGTTCAAGGAGCGGGTGTTGCTCGAGCAGAGTTACGTCAAGGACGAGAAGCAGACCATCACCCAACTGCTCGGCGACGCGACGATCACCGCCTACGCCCAAGTCGTCATCGGGGAATAGCCCGTGAGTCGCGTGGTCTTGAAGCTGTCAGGAGAGGCGCTCGCCTCCTCCGCCAGCGACGAGACCATTGACGCGAGCACGGTCGATTTCCTGGCCACCGTCATCGCTGACGCCATGGCCCGCGGCGGACTCGAACTGGCGGTGGTGGTGGGCGGAGGCAACATCTGGCGAGGCGCCACTGGCGCAATGGCCGGGATGAATCGCGCGAATTCCGACATCATGGGCATGCTGGGGACGGTGATCAACGCGCTCGCGCTCCAAGACGCCATCGAGTCCCACGGCTGCGCCACCCGGGTCATGTCGGCGATCGGCATGGACCAGGTCGCCGAGCCCTACATCCGACGTCGCGCCGTGCGCCACCTCGAAAAGGGCCGGGTCGTGATCTTCGCGGCGGGCATGGGCAACCCGTATTTCACGACCGACACCGCGGCGGTGCAACGGGCCGCCGAGATCGAAGCCGATATGGTGCTCAAGGGAACCCACGGGGGGGTCGACGGTGTCTACAGCGAGGATCCGCGCAAGAACGCTGCGGCGATCAAGTTCGACGCGGTGTTCTTTGACGACGTCATCGCCCGTGACCTTCGCGTCATGGACATGACCGCCATCACCTTCTGCAAGGACAACGGCATCCCTATTCGGGTCTTTGACCTCATGGCCCGAGGAAACCTCGATCGCGCCCTCCGGGGTGACGCAGTCGGTACGCTGGTGAACTAATGGACAACGAAATGGTCGACCTAGTGATGGACGATACCCGCGAGCGCATGGCCAAGGCCATCGAGCACGTCAGGATCGAGTTCGCCAACGTGCGCACGGGTCGTGCGTCGCCGGCGCTCGTCGAGAACCTACTGGTCGACTACTACGGGGCGGAGACGCCCCTGAAGCAGTTGGCGAACTTCTCGGTACCCGAGCCGCGTCTCTTGGTGGTGTCCCCCTTCGACAAGGGAGCGATGGCGATGATCGAGAAGGCCATCTCCAACGCCGACCTCGGTCTTAATCCCTCCAACGACGGCGTGGTCATCCGACTCTCGTTCCCCGCACTCACCGAGGAGCGGCGCAAGTCCTTCGTCAAGATCGTGCGCACCAAGGCCGAAGAGGGCAAGGTGGCGCTTCGCGGCGTTCGTCGACACGCGCGCCAGGAGCTCGAGAACTTAGAGAAGGACCAGGGCCTCTCCAAGGACGACCTCGAGCGACTGGAGAAGGTACTGGACAAGATGACCCAGGACGAGGTCGCCGTCGTCGACGCGCTCCTCTCGCACAAGGAGCAGGAGCTACTTGAAGTCTGACGATGACGCCTTGGTCGACCTACCCACCGGTGAGGTCCCGGTGGTGAGCGCTAGCGACCCGCGCGTCACGATCAAGGGCGCCGACGTCGTCGGGTCGACCCTCGACGCAGCGCCCATCGTCGACCCCGACACTCTGTTGCCCCACTGGACCGACGCGCCGACGGGACAGGTGCCCATCGTGGTCGCGCGCGAGAGCGCCGACGCCGTGGACCCCTGGGCCGCGATTCCCGCGCCGGCGTGGCGTGAGGGCGAGGCTGACTGGGTGGCCCACGAGGAGCAATTCGACGCGTCGTTGCTCGCGGTCGATAAGTCCGAGGAGGACTTGCGCCCATGGGAGTTCCCCGCGGAACCGACGATCAGTGACGAGGAGATCCTCGACGCCTCGCCGCGACCGGCGCTGACGCGCGCGCACCGGACCCGACGCACGTTGCGCGACGACCCCCTGTCGGGCCGGGCCGTGCGCAAGGGCTCGACGCGTAGCGTCTCGGTCGCGACGTTGACCGGCGTGGTGCTGGCCGCGGTCGTGCTCGTGATCTTCTATCTCGGACCCCTAGCGGTCATGGTCCTGGTGATCGCGGCGTTGACGTTGGCCGCGGGCGAGGCCTTCGCGGGCTTCCGGGCGGTCGGCGCACATCCGGCGACGATTCTGGGTCTGGTGGCCGTGGTCACCCTGTGCGTGTCGGTCTACGAGAAGGGACTGGGTGCGACGGCGGTCGTGACGGCGTTACTGGTGATGTTCTCCTTCGTCTGGTACCTCAACGCGGAGAAGATGATCGACGTGGTCGACGGCGTGGGGGCGACGGTGTTCGTCTTCGCGTGGGTCGGGGTCCTGGGGTCGTTCGCGCTGGTGATGGCGTCGCCGCACACGTTCACCCATCGACACGGGCTCGCCTACCTACTGGGCGCGGTCATCTTGACGGTGTCGAACGATACCGGTGCCCTCTTCATCGGTCGTTGGCTGGGTAAGCGACCGCTCAATTCGAGACTCTCGCCCAACAAGACCATCGAGGGCACCGTGGGCGGGACCGTGTTGACGTTGCTGGTGGGAGCGCTGGTGCTCTCGCGGATGCATCCGTGGACGATGACGCACGGGTTCGAGGCGGCCGTGGCGATGTGCGTGGTGGTGCCCATGGGCGACCTCTTCGAGTCGATGTTCAAGCGCACGTTGGGTGTGAAGGACCTCGGACACCTATTGCCGGGCCACGGCGGGATGTTGGACCGCGTGGACGGGCTGCTGTTCGCGCTGCCGACGATGTACTTCATGACCCACCTCTTGTCGTTGAGGTAAGGATGAGCGCCTCACGCACTCGCGTGGCGTTAATGGGCGCGACGGGTTCCATCGGCCAGCAGACTCTCGACGTGTTGCGTTGCGAGCCCGAGCGCTTCGAGCTCGTGGCGCTCTCCGCGGGCCGTCGCGTCGAGGAACTCGCGGCGATCGTCAAGGAGTTCGCGGTTCGTCGCGTCGGCGTCAATGGCGAGGACGATCGTCAACGACTAACGAATCTCGTGGCGGACGACGTGGACGTCGTGGTGGGGGAGCAGGGACTGCGTGATCTCTGCCGCGACGCGGACGTGGTGCTCAACGCCGTCATGGGATTCGCCGGCCTGCCCGTGACCCTGGCCACGCTCGAGGCTGGCGCGCGCCTGGCGCTGGCCAACAAGGAGTCACTGATCGCCGCCGCGCCGGTCGTGGCGCACGCCCGAGCGACGCCCGGCGCGGAGATCCTGCCCGTCGACTCCGAGCACTGCGCCATCCATCAGTGTCTGGTAGGCTCGCACCAGCCCGGTCACCCCGACGTGGCGCGGCTCCTCCTGACCGCTTCCGGCGGTCCGTTTCGGGGCTGGCGACGCGACGAACTGGTGAACGCCACCAGGGCCGACGCCCTCGCCCACCCCACATGGAGCATGGGGCCCAAGATCACCGTCGACTCCTCGACGCTGATGAACAAGGGGCTCGAGGTGCTCGAGGCCTCGGCGCTCTTTGGGATCGAGGTGGACCGCATCGACGTCGTGGTGCATCCGCAATCGATCGTGCACTCCATGGTGGAGTACGTGGACGGCTCGGTCCTGGCCCAGCTCTCGCGCCCCGATATGCGCCTGCCCATCGCCTACTGCCTGGGCGCACCCGAGCGCCTGGCGCACCACTGGGGACAGCTCGACTTTTCGCGGTCACTGCAACTGGACTTCGAGGCGCCCGACCGCGAGGCCTTTCCCGCTCTGGACTTGGCCTACGCCGCGGCGCGCCGTGGTGGCGCGGCGCCGGCGTGGTTGTCGGCGGCCAACGAGGTGTGCGTCGACGCGTTCCTAGCCGAACGGATCCGCTGGTGCGACATCGTGGACCTGGTGGCGCGCACGATGGACCACTACGTCGACGACCCCCTGGTCGACCTCGCCGCGGTCATCGAGAATGACGCGACGGCGCGGCGGATCACTCACGCTAACCTGCCCCAGTGATGCAAAGTCGGACGTCGCGCACCTCGGTTGTCACGTTGTTACTCGGTTCGGTCGTGACCGTCGCACTGATGACCTGGCTATGGGGCTGGGCCCTGCCGCTCGTGTTGTTCCTGGTGATCGCCATGGTGATGGGTCACGAGTTCGGCCACTTCATCACCG
>JAJZFO010000047.1 GCA_021805305.1 Actinomycetes bacterium
GGTGCCTTCGAGGGCATTGAGAAGAGACGTCTTACCGACGCCGGAGGCGCCCAACATGACGGCCGTCACACCGGCGGGAAGTCGGGCGCGCACCGCGTCGATGCCCGCGCCGGTGAGCGAACTCGTGAGAAGGACGCTCACCTCGGGCACCTGCTCCGCCACCACGGCGCAGAACGCGTCGGCGTCGCCCGGGGCGTCTACGTCGTCCAGCTTGGTCACGACGACCACCGGCGTCGCCCCTGAATCGAGAGCCATCATCGAGAGTCGCTCGAGCAGTCGCTCGTTGAGATCCAGGTTCACCGCGATAACGATGAGCACCACGTCGACGTTGGCCGCCATCACCTGCGGCTCCTTACCGTACGGGTGGGGCCGACGCAGTTCGCTGCGGCGCGCCATGACGTCCACGACACGCCGCTCCTCGATGACGACCCAATCCCCCGCTACCGGGGTTTGTGAGAGACCCTTCGCGAGTGAGCACAGACCCGCCCCTTCGGTCCCGTCGTGCTCTTGCCAGATGACGTTGGCGCTCGCCCCGTGCATGATGATCACGCGACCCAGGCACGCGTCGGCCGGCGCGACGAATGTGTCGCGAGTGCTCACGCCCAGTGATTGCAGAACCGTGGTCAACGCCACCTCATCACCACTGCGCTCGCGCCGAGTACCTTCACGCTCTCCATTATGACCGCGCGACCTCGCGTAGGCGTCGCGGCGCTGGCGGCGCGCTGCGCTCAGTGATGGGCCTCGTGCCAGAGCGCGTACCAGAGTTCCACCAGCAACTTGATCGTCGAGCGACTGGTGTCGAGCAACGAACGGACCACCGGGACCTCCGCGGGCGTGGATTCCGAACGCATCAACGTCGTCCGTCGAACGCCCGCACGCCAAGCGTGGGGACCGTCGCAATATCCCGGCGCGACCAGGGGACGAGGCTCGCGCGGGTCATCGTGGGCGACCCGTCACTCGCGTGGGCGTTCGCATCAGTGCGTCAGGGCACCGGCGAGGTGACGACCGTGTTGGGCCGCCACCCGCTCGGCCTCGGCGCGCATCTGCGCGGCCAAGTCCTTGAATTCGTCCAGGGCCGGGTTGACGCCCACCAGGGTGAACTCCGACTCGACCACGCGCAAGTCCAAACCCCACACGTCCTGGAGGATGCGACGTATCCAGCCCGAGGCGTGGTCCCAACCTTCTCGCGGCGTACCCGGTCCGTAGGCGCCGCCGCGAACGACGACCAGCGCCGCCGGTCGGTGCGCGAGAGTCTGGCCGGCGCGCGACGCCATCCGCGGGTCGGTGAGGACGAGGTCCACCCACGCCTTGAAGTGCTGGGAGACGCCGAAGTTGTAGAGCGGGACGGCGAACAGGTAGGCCTCGGCGTCGAGGAGCTCGTCGACCAGGGTCGCCGCGAGTTCCACGGCCTGGCGCTGCGGGGGCGTCCACGTCTCCTCGTGGGACCGATCGGCCGCCACCGCGTGCGCCCAGGCACTCGCATCCAGGGGCTCGATCCCGAGGTGGCGTTCGATCACCGCGGCGTCGGGGTTGCCTTCGCGCCACGTCCCCTCCACGATGTCGGCGATGGCTCGGCTCACCGAGCCGTCGGTACGAATGCTGGCGTCGAGGCGGAAGAGGGACATCGGGACTCCTTTAGAACACGGGTAGCTGTACTCACATAATACATGTGACTTTTAAAAACAAAGCGGCTTACCCAAAACAAGCGAATGGTAGGATTGACCCATGGTGAGCGAGCGAACCTCTACTAGGGCCCCCGATGGCGAAGCGGTCCCCTCCTCACCGGACGAGGCGTGCGCGACGACGTCGAAATCGTGCGACGGCGCCCTCGCGCAAGCCTTTAAGTTCTTGGGCAAGCGCTGGAACGGCGTCATCCTCGGGACACTGACCAACGGATCGTCCGGCTTCGCGGAACTCAAACGCAACGTGGAGGGCATCAGCGACTCGGTACTCGCCGAGCGGTTGAGCGAACTGCACCGCGCCGGCCTGATCGTGCGCTCAGTGGAACCGGGTCCCCCGATCTCGGTGACGTATCAGTTGTCCGAGACCGGGCGGGCGCTCACCCCCGCCATGCACGCCCTGAGCACGTGGGCCTCGGAAAGCTTCCCCCGCCTCGACCCACCCCCGAACAGAGAGTAGCCACCATGTCAGAACGCCTGAACGCCCTTCACTCATCAGCGCGCCACCTGCGAGAGGTCGTGAGCGGTCTCGACGTCGAGCAACTCACGGGCCCGGCGTACCCGTCGGAGTGGACGATCGCCGACACGATGTCGCACGTGGGTTCCGGGGCCGTCATCATGCAACACCTGTTCCTCCAGGCCCTTCACGGCGAGGACCCGGTGGAGGGCTTCGCTCAGTCGGTGTGGGATTCTTGGAACGCCAAGTCACCGGATCGCCAGGTCGCCGACGCCCTCGCCGCCGACCAGGAGTTTCTCGACGTCCTCGCGGCCACTCCCGACGACCAGCGCGGGGCCCTCCGGGTTCGTTTCGGCCAGCTCGAACTCGATTTCGATCGATTCGTCGGGATGCGCCTCGGCGAGCACGTGGTGCATACCTGGGACGTCGAGGAGAGCGTCCGCCCGGGGACGGAACTCGCGGTGCCGGCAGCCAGCTTGCTCCTCGACCAGGTCCACTTCATCGTCGGACGATCGGGTGTCCCTACGGGCGAGCCA
>JAJZFO010000197.1 GCA_021805305.1 Actinomycetes bacterium
TTGGCGCACGTCACGCCGTGGCGCGACGCCAGGCCACTGCGCGGCAACACGAATCCGGCGTAGCCGTCGGGGATCGCGAGGGCCAGTCCCGTCGCCACGGTCGCCCGCGCGCCGGGGGCGAGCTCGCACCCCTCGACGGCCACCAGGTCGCCTCCGGCGTCCCCGGGGTGCTGGGCCCGCGGCACGACCGCGTCGGGATGGAGACGGCGCACCTGAATCCTCATCACCGGCACACTAGCCCCGCGCGCCGCCGCGCTTGGGTAGTCTCACTGGATGCTCGCATGGATGGACCTCGAGATGACCGGCCTGGAACCCCACCGTCACGTCATCGTGGAAATCGCCACCGTCATCACCGACGATGACCTCAACATCGTGGCGGAGGGCCCGGACCTGGTGATCCACGCCACTTCAGAACAACTCGCCGAGATGGGCGACTTCGTCACCGAGATGCACACGAGGTCGGGCTTGTTGCCGGCGATCGTGGCCTCGACGGTGAGCGTGCGCGACGCGGAGGTGGCCACTCTCGACTTCCTGAGGGCCCACATCGCCCAGGAGCGCACCGTCCCGCTCTGTGGGAACTCGATCGGAACAGACCGACGTTTCCTCCAGGAGTACATGCCCGAGCTCGAGAGCTTCTTCCACTATCGCAACGTCGACGTCTCCACGATCAAGGAACTGGCACGGCGCTGGCACCCCGACGTCCTCGACGCCACTCCCGACAAGGCCACGACGCACCGCGCCCTCGACGACATCCGTGAATCCATCGACGAACTGGTGCACTACCGTACGACGCTGTTTCCCCCTCACGGCGACGCGATAACGTCGAAGTGATGCCCCGCGCCACCCGATCTCTTTCAGAGGTTCGAGCGGCGATCACGGCCCCCGGCCAACCCTTCGAGACGACGTCGATCGACGTCCACGGCGTGCGCTTCACGTCGTGGAAGAACGGACCGACGAACCTGGTGGAGGTGCTCGCACACTCGCGCAACCACGGGGACCGGGAGTTCATCGTCCACGAGGGTCAGCGCCTCACGTTCCGACAGCACTTCGACTGGGCCGCGACCATGGCGCATCGTCTCATCGAACACGGCATCGAGCCCGGCGACCGCGTGGCCATCGCCGCGCGCAACCTCCCCCAGGGCATCGCCACCTTCTGGGGGGCCCTCGCGGCGGGTGCCGTCATCGCGCCACTGAACGCGTGGTGGACGAGCGAGGAACTCGCGTACGGTCTGAACGACTCGGGAGCCAAGGTCCTCGTCCTCGACGAGGAACGACTCGCTCGGCTCCGCAAGCAGTTCAACGGCCTCAAGCACCTGCGCCACATCGTGGTGATCAGCGACGACCCGGCCCACCCGGCCGACCTGGGCAAGCCCCACGACGTTATCTCCTTGTGGGGGTACCGTGAGTTCCTCGGCGACGTCGCGACCGGCGTCCAACTGCCCGCCGTCGACATCGACCCCGACGACGACGCCACGATCTTCTACACCGCGGGCACCACGGCGAAACCCAAGGGTGCGGTGGCCACTCACCGCAACTCCGTGGTCAGCGTGATGTCCCTCGCCTTCGCCAACGAAAGCCGCGACCTCGCCGCCGGCGTCGGCGATACGGCGCGGCGCGAGATCAGCTTGCTCAACATCCCGCTCTTCCACGTCACCGGCGCCCTCGCCGGGCTCGTCGCGCACACCGCGACGGGGGGGACGCTCGTGACCATGCGCCACTTCGACGCCGGACGCGCCCTGGCGCTGATCGAGCGCGAACGCGTCACCACCATCGGCGGCGTACCCACGATCGTCCAGCAACTCCTGGCCCACCCCGACCTCAAGAAGTTCGACCTGTCGAGCGTGCGCTACGTGACCTACGGGGGGGCGCCGGTCCCCGAGGACCTGCCCTCGCGCATCGCGGCGGCGCTGCCGCGCGCCATCGCGAGTAACGGCTACGGCCTGACCGAGACGTCCGCGCTGGTGGCCCAGATCAGTGGTGAGGAGTACGCGGCGCACCCCACGAGCTGCGGCCTCGCGCTGCCGGTGTGCGAGATCGCCGTCGTGCCCGAGTCCTTCGACGGCACCGAACCCACCGCGGCCACCCGCTGCGCGACCAACGAGGCCGGTGAGCTCTGGGTGAAGGGGCCCAACGTAGTCCGCGGGTACTGGCACAAGCCCCAGGCCACCTCGCAGTGCTTCTCACGTGGCTGGGTGCGCACCGGTGACATCGCGCGCGTCGACGCCGAGGGACTGATCTACATCGTCGACCGCTCCAAGGACATGATCATCCATCGCGGCGAGAACGTCTACCCTTCGGTCGTTGAGGCCGAACTGAGTCAGCACCCCGCGGTCGCCGAGTGTGCCGTCATCGGCCTGCCCCACGTCGACGACGGCGAGGAGGTGGTCGCGGTGGTCGTGCTGCGCGAGGAGGGACTCGCGAGTGTCGCGCAACTCGCCGACTTCCTCCGGCCGCGACTGGCGACGTTCGAGATGCCCGCGCGGTTCTACGTCCGGCCGTTCGCCCTACCGCGCAACGCGCAACTCAAGGTCCTCAAGCGCGAACTGCGCGAGGCGCTCGCCCACGAGACCTTCTGATTCTCGACGACGCAACGCCCGCCACCGCCTCGGCGGTGGCGGGCGTGTGCCGACTACAGGTTGGGCTGCGGGGTGGTGCGCAGGTACGGCTTG
>JAJZFO010000270.1 GCA_021805305.1 Actinomycetes bacterium
ACCGGCGTCCGCCCGGCGTCGGGCCTCGAGACCCAGCAGTATGCGCCCCGGCACGGTGTGAAGTTCGAGGTCGTCCAGACCCGCGTGCGCCTCCAAGACGCGCAACGCGGCCAGGTCACCGGCCAGGTCAGGATCGTCACGGGCCGCGCCGTCGAGGCCCAAGCGGTACCCCGCTTCGGTTACCGTCGTCGTCATGATCACCACCTCCGGGCGCGAGACCACGTCGGCGATCGCGGCGCAGTCGCCGCCCTCGTGGACCTCAACGAGGTTAGTCATCACCTCGAAGCGGTCCTCAGACGCGGAGCGCACAATCAGCGTGTAGAGGCCGTCCTGGCGCGCCAGCGCGGCGGCGAGCCCACTCCCGCGTCCCGTGAAGGCGCAGATTCCCCAGTGCGCGCCGTCACCGGCGTGGGCGCTGAACCACGCCTGATGCGCGCGATGGAACGCACCCAATCCGAAGTGCACCACGCGCGCGCGCGGGCGCACGTCGTGTAACCCGAGGTCTTCGCGGGTGAGTGGGCGCGCCGCGTCGCTCATAATTTGAAGACGCGGCGCGGCGCCCGGTCGATGACCTCGACGATGACCTCGCGGGCCCGCGCCAGGGTGACGCGGTGCTCGATCACCAGACGCGCGAGGTACCCCGCCTCCACGCGTCGCGCGACGTCGTGACGCGCGGGGATCGAGAGAAACGCGCGGGTGTCGTCGACGAAGCCCGCGTAGCGCGAGAAACCCGTCGTTTCGGTCACCGCGGCGCGAAAACGCGTCATGGCGTCGGGCGCGTCGAGGAACCACCACGGTGAGCCGAGGTACACGCTCGGGTAGAAACCCGCGAGTGGGGCCAACTCGCGCGAGAATGTGGTCTCGTCCAGGGTGAAGAGGACCAGGTGAAAACCCGGAGACTTGCCGAAGTCGTTGAGGAGCGGACGTAACGACGCGGTGAAGTCCACCGCGACCGGGATGTCGTGTCCGGTGTCCGGGCCACAGCGTGCGTAGGTGTCGGCGTCGTAGTTGCGCCACGATCCCGGGTGCACCGCCATGACCAGCCCGTCCTCGACACTCATGCGGGCCATCTCGTAGAGCATGTGGGCCTCGAAGGCGTCGCGGTCGGTGTCCGAACACCCGCCGCGGCGCACCCGGTCGAACAGGTCCGCGGCGCCTCGCTCGTCGAGCCGGAGGCTCAGCGGAGTACGCACGCCATGATCGGTAGCGCTGGCCCCGGCGGCGATGAAGTAACGCCGCCGATTCTGCAGCGCCGTGAGGTAGCCGTCGTAGCCCGAGCGGCCCTCGCCCGCCGTGGCGACGAGTCGTTCGACGTTGTCGACGAAACCCACCGCGTGCGCGTTGAGATAGGCGTCGGGTCGAAAGGTGGGCAGGACCCGACGCGAGAAACTGGTGTCGTCGCGCAGCCGCGCGTGCGCACGGAGATCGTCGAGTGGGTCGTCGGTCGTCGCGAGAACGTCGATGTCGAAGGTCTCCATCAACCGTCGGGGACGAAATTCGGGCTCACCGAGACGCTGGGTGATGTGCTCGTAGAGTCGGTCCGCGTTCGCGCTCGAGGGGACCTCGGTGATTCCGAACAGCTCGGTCATCTCCGTGGTCAACCAGAGTCCCGACGCGGTCGCGTCGAAGATGGACCACCCCGCGCAGAACTCACGCCAGACCTCGCGCGGGTCGGCGGCGACGCCACCGACGCCGAGCGACGCCAAGGACGCACCGTGAGCGTGCAGCAATCGGGTGACGTAGTGGTCCGGGGTCACCAGGAGCTGCGCGGGGTTGGCGAAGGGTGCGTTCTCGGCGATGGTCGTCGCCGGGACGTGGCCGTGTGGCGACACGATCGCCAGCTGCTCTACGCACGAGAGCAGTTCGCGCGCCACCTCGCGCGTGCCGGGATCCGCCGGGAGGAGTCGATCGGGGTTAGTCTCCAGTGGCGACGACTCACTCACGATGCAGAGTCCGGAGAAGTAGGCCCGTTGGAGGACGAAAGACGTCGGAGCGCCACCCGGTAAACTCCACTACCCAACATCGCCGTGGCCCATCGCGGCGACCACCCCGCATCGAAACGCCTAGTCACAACGGCGTGGTGGCGGCCCGCACCCGGCCAGCGTAAAAACATCCCGCGCGAGCGAACCGCTGTTGACCTTCCTTCGTCCGTCATAGACCTACCCATCGCCAAGAACAGAAATCACGCGCTCGATACGCCCACGATAGTTCTCCCCAGATCCGATTGATCCCAATTAAGGGGGCTTGCGCCGCACTGGGTAAATGGTGGTCCCAATAGATCGCTAACGTTTCATCTTCCAAAAAATGCGCTCGGCGTCGAATTGTCGATGACGTTTTCACCACCGAACAGTCGAGGATTGAGGTACCGGGGTGCCGTGATACGCAAGCCCTGTCGCCTCCCTGCACGAACGTGTACCGGGCTCAACCCGACGAGGGCAAGATCGAAAAACGAGCTGTCTGACTCACCACCGGTGGTTCGACTCAGCGACACCGAATGTTGGTGACCAACGACCGTTCTAGCCATTTTGCGCTTCAGCACGATGAATATCGCGATCGTGACGGAAACTCATTCTAGTCCCCATTGGGTTCTAAGCTCAGGTAAGCCCGCCTCTACTACCGCAGGGAAAAGGGAAGGAGCATTGTGAGATACTCCGAAGGGACACCGT
>JAJZFO010000126.1 GCA_021805305.1 Actinomycetes bacterium
CACCGCACGACCGTAGAGGCCCGTCCCCCCGACGTAGAGCACGGTGCCGCCGAGCGACCAGATCGCGTCCGTGGCGTCTCGAGCCTCGCGTTGGAACTGGGCGACCGTGAACTCCTCGGCGGGCTCGATGAGATCGAGCAGGTGATAGTCGACCTCGCGACGTTGCGACGGCGTGGCCTTGGCCGTGGCGAGGTCCATGCCGCGATACACCGTCATCGAATCGACGCACACAATCTGGACGTCACCGCCGCTGGCTAAGGCGAATTCGTGGGCCAACGCCGATTTGCCCGTCGCCGTCGCGCCCACGAGCGCCACGGCGGGTCCCCCGTGATTCCTCACGACTGCAGTAGCGGCAAACGCACCTTGTGGCGCGGGCCTCGCCGTAGCGCGACCATCTCGCCCAGCAGGTGGTAGGGCGCGCCGTGCTCGACGCGCACATCGACCAAGGAACCCGGACGAACGGGCACCTCGGTGACGGGGAAGTGGATGAGCTTGCCCTGTCGAGTCCGACCCGACAGCATCTGATCGTTGCGACGCGAGGGCCCCTCGACGAGGACCTCCTCCACGCGCCCCTCACGCGCCGCATGGTGGCGGAGCGCGGAACGGTCCAGCACCTCCTTGAGGCGCGAGAAGCGGTCGGCGACGACGTCGTCGGCGACGAAGTCGCGCGACATCTCGGCCGCGCGCGTCCCCTCGCGGGGCGAGAAGATGAAGGTGTAGGCGGAGTCGAAGTCGGCCTCGGCGACCACCGCGAGGGTCTCGACGAAGTCAGCCTCGGTCTCGCCAGGGAATCCGACGATCAGGTCCGTGGTCACGTGCAGGTCCTCGATCGCCGCACGCGCGTCGCCGAGGCGTTGGAGATAACGCCGCGCGCTGTAACCGCGACGCATCTTCGCGAGGACGCGATCGGAGCCCGACTGCAGGGGCAGGTGCAATTGGGGGCACACGCTGGGCGTCTGGGCCATCGCCGCGATGGTCTCGGGGCGAAGGTCCTTGGGGTGGGGGCTCGTGAAACGAATCCTCTCGATCCCCTCGACCTCACCGAGCGCCCCCAACAGGTCAGCGAACAACGGTCGCCGACGAGTGATATCGCGTCCGTAGGAGTTCACGTTCTGGCCGAGGACCGTGATCTCACTCACCCCGGAGCTGGCCAACATCCTCGCCTCGACCACCAGGTCCTCGAGGGGTCGGCTGATCTCGCGCCCGCGCACGGCTGGCACGATGCAGTACGCGCAGGTGTTGTCGCATCCGGTCTGGATCGTCATCCACGCGGCCCACGGTGATTCGCGAACCGCGTAGAGGGCCGGCGCCATATCGTGGGCCGACTGTGGGTCCGGGGCGTCCCACACGTCGACAAGGGGGCCCTCCGCGACCGCGCGGCGCAGCAGCGAGGGCGCCGCGGCGAGGTTGTGCGTGCCAAACACCACGTCCACCCAGGCGGCGCGCTCGAGGATCTGTCCGCGGTCCTTCTGGGCCATGCAACCCCCGACGGCGATCTGCATGTCGGGACGACGTTCCTTCTCGGCTTTGAGGTGACCGAGCGCGCTGTAGAGCTTGAGGTCGGCATTCTCGCGGATCGTACAGGTGTTGAAGATGACGACGTCGGCGTCGGACTCCTGGTCGGCCGCGACCATCCCTTCGCTCACGAGCATCCCCGCGAGGCGCTCGGAGTCATGCTCGTTCATCTGGCAGCCAAAGGTCCGGATCGAGAACGTTCGTGGCTGTGACACCCCTCCAGCCTAATCTTTCGTCCCCCTCGGGTTCCGGGGGGCTCGCGGTCACCGCGGCCCGTCCGCGCGCCTACTGAGGAACGACCTCCTCGGGCGCGGTGCGGTCCATAGTGACCCCGACGCCCGAGACGACGACTAGGACCAGTCCCAGCACCACGAGCGCCGTCGCGCGCTCGTGCAAGAGCAGTGCTCCCACGACGAAGGCAATCGCGGGATCGAGGCTCATCAACACCCCCGCGGCCGCCGGACTCAGTCGCCGTAGGGCCAAGAGTTCGGCCCCGAAGCCCAAGACGATCGACATCAGTCCGACGACGACCAATCGCAGGACCAGGGAGGGGTGATGCGTCAAGGTCGCGACTCGTGACAAGGACCACGGCAACGTGACCAGGGCGCTGATACTCATCGAGACCGCCAGACCGCCGAATCCCGACGTGGCGCCGCCGACCTTCGCGGCGGCGAAGACGTAGCCGCCCCAACCCAGTCCACTGCCCAAGGCGAAGAGCGCGCCCACGAGCGTCACGCCGCCGCCCGGGTGTGACAAGAGCACGACGCCCGCGGCCGCGAGCGCCGCGAACGCCAAGTGGCGACCGCTGCGACGGCCCAGCACCGCCACGCTCAGGGGGCCGAGAAACTCGATGGTCACCGCGCTGCCCAGAGGGATGCGCGAAATGGCCTGGTAGAAGCAGACGTTCATGAACGCCACCGTCACTCCCAACACCACCGCCGCTCGCCACTGCTCAAGCCGCCAGCGACCCAGCGCCGGACGCGTCGCGATCAACAGGATCACGGCACCCGACAAGAATCGCCAACCACTGGTGGCCGTTGGCCCGAGGGCCGCGAACGCGGGCTGCACCAGGGCGGCCGACCACTGGATCAAGGCGGCGCCCAGGATGATGAAGCCCGCTCCGCTCAGCGAGACGCGGTGCTGCGCC
>JAJZFO010000172.1 GCA_021805305.1 Actinomycetes bacterium
GGTCACGTTCGAGGTCGACCACTCGAGGGCGACCGCGGTGTTCGCGGCCAGGCCGGTGCCCGAGATCGTCACCGGCGTGCCCTGGACCCCCTCGGCCGGCACGACGTTGAGCACGCTGAGTGAACTGGCGACGCTGAAGGTGGGGCTGAGCGGACCGGGCAGCGGCGCCACGCCGGGCAGGTTGCTCGGCGCCACGAGGGTGATCGGGTTGGCGCTGTCCGCCCCGCTCGAACTCGGACTAATCAGCAGAGTGAGGGGTAGGACCGCGGCGGCCAGCACTCCGAGGAGGCGACGGCCACGGCCGCCGGGAGCGGTGTGCAACATGAGAGATCTCCTTTCACGCCCGCGGGCGTGTTGCGCGACGGAAGATTTTTCCGGCGCGTGCGCTTCACAAGCCCGAACTCGGCGTCGGGCGTCGTTCGGGCTTGTGAAGGAACTGCGTCGAGCGACGGGGACTAGGCCGCGGCGCCGATGGTCAACTGCGAGGGTGACGGCAAGGATCCCGCGCCGGACACCAGCGCACTCTGGGAATACGCGTAGCCCTTCGCCGGGATGGCCGGGGTCTTGACGACCTTCTTCGACTTCATCACGCCGTTGACGTTGACCATGACCATCTTGTAGGTCGCGGGCACCGGCTTAAGGGTGACGATCACCTTGAACGGCACGACGCCCACCGGCGTGGCCTTCGTGGTGAGCCACCCGTAGGTGAAGAAGCCGTCGCGCGTCGAGTACGTCATCATCGGGTTGACGGCGACGCCGGGCAGGTCCTTGATGACCACACTCTGCACGTTGGAACCCTTGATCGGCGCCGTGGGCGACGGGTCACCCACCAGCGGCTTGCCGGTCAGGTTGTCGATCCCCCACATGCGAAAGACGACCGTCTGGCCCTGGAGGTAACTGTTGGCCTCGTAGCAGCCGCCCGTCGCGCCCGGACTGCCGAAGCCCATGACGTTGTCGACGTTGACCGAGAGCCACCGGTTACCCGAGACGAAGGGCGGGGCCGCCGTCGTGGTGGTCGACGCGGCGCTCGGCGATGACGCGCCCGCGGTGCCCACCCCGACGGCCGCCACGCTACCCATCGCCATCGCGCCCGCGACGATACGTGTCACTAATTTTCTCATCATTGTTCTCCTGTCTTGGTGATTAGGCTTTGACGTTCAGCGCGCCCTTGAGCAACGCGGTGAACTTCTGGGTCTCGCTCCCGGTGATGGTGCTGACCGTGAAGGAGGCGCTGACCTTGAGGATGCCCGTGGCGCCCGCGAACTTGCCGGTGCCCTTGACGACGCGCACCGTACCGGCGACCGCGACCGGGTCGGGTGACGTGGCCGTCGGGGCCGCCGACGACGTGGTCGACGCGTAGACCGAGACGGTCTTGAGAGTCAGGGACCCCCCGGGTCCCTTCAACAGCGCCGTGCCCGACAGCGGATCCGACGCGCTCGACGTGGAGAACGAAGTGGTCACTCCCGTGGCGCTCACCGTGGACTGGCCCACGAGTGTTGCCTTACCGGCACCCACCATGGTCCCGGCGACGCTGCTGGCGCCGAACAGGATCTTCACGTTACCGACGTAGGAAGCGGTGAAGACGAGTTTCTTAAATTTCACCACGTGCGCGAGGACGGTCGTCGACCGCGCGTGGGGGGCGCCAATCGCTCCGGCGCTCGGTACACCGATTCCTACGGCGCCGAGTAGAACTGCGAGGGACAGAACAGTACTTCTTCGGACGGAATGCATGTGATTACCCTTCGCTCAGCCCCCCTCCTTCCCACCAGTATCGGCCCGCGTTCGTCGGCGGCCCTAGGGCCCAACGTCATAAGAAACACGTAAGAGGTTGTCGTGCGGTGGCGTCATCCGTCGACCCGGCACCCGCTCGCGGCGCCGCGACGCCGCGACGCCGCGGCTCTCATCGTCACGTCGGTGGCGCCTCGGGTCACGTCGGTGGCGCCTCGGGTCACGACGTCGCCACCTCGCTCGCACCCGGTCGACGCGGAGCGCCGGGCATTGGTCCAGGTGGGGGTCGGGGTCGTCGGAAAGCGACTTTGGCCCCTTGCCGAAGGAGCCGGCGGGGGGCACACTGTGACTATCGGGTCACGCCTGGCCCGAAACGTTGATGGGAGGTGTGTATGACACTGGTTCGACGAGACATGAATCACGTCACGGAGTGGCCGATGTTCGGTTTGCCCGAGCGCTGGCGTCGTTTCTTCGACGCGGACGACATGGAGGGGTGGATGCGCGTCGAGGAGTTCCACGACGGCGACACCCTCGTGGTGCGAGCGGAGCTCCCGGGCATCGACCCCGATAAGGACGTCGAGGTGACGACCAGCGGCGGTTTCGTCAAGATTCGCGCTCACCGTGAGGAGAAGACCGAACACGCGGAGAAGAAGGACTACCGTAGCGAGTTCCGTTACGGGGAGTTCGAGCGCGACATCGCCCTGCCCGAGGGGGTGGACGGCACCGCCGTCAAGGCCACGTACAAGGACGGGATCCTCGAGGTGAGGGTGCCCTACCCCAAGGACGTGGTGACGCCCACGAAGTCCATCCCGGTGATGCGGGGGTGACGCCCTCGTTCACGCCACGAACGGTTCGCGACGTGAACGCACGAACGCCTCGCGCGGTCGCACCGCGGGCGCCGCGGTGCGACCGCGCGAGGCGCCTGGGA
>JAJZFO010000339.1 GCA_021805305.1 Actinomycetes bacterium
GGCTTCGTTGCGCACGGCGATTGTGCATACCTGGGACGTCGAGGAGAGCGTCCGCCCGGGGACGGAACTCGCGGTGCCGGCAGCCAGCTTGCTCCTCGACCAGGTCCACTTCATCGTCGGACGATCGGGTGTCCCTACGGGCGAGCCACGGACCATCACGGTGCGCACCCACGAGCCCGCGCGCGACTTCAACGTGGTCGTCGAGGCCTCGTCGGTCACGCTGGTGGACACGGTCCATTCGGGTCCCGTCGACGTGGAGATTTCCGCGGAGGCCTTCGTACGACTCATCTACGGACGTCTCGACGCGCAGGCGGGAGTCGACGACGGTGCCGAGCGTCACCTGGAAGTGCTGCGCCAGACCTTCCCTGGTTTCTAGCCCCGCGACGCGCCGCGGCGGCGTCGTCGACGGTTCTAGATGAACTCGCGGCGCTCCTCGTACCACTCGTGCGCCAGGGCGAGGACCTGGTTGTCGCTCAACGCTTCGAGGTTGGAGTCGACGGCACCGACGACCCTCTGGGCGACGTCGGGGTGGCGACGCTCCCAGTACTGGATCAACTGGAGCATCTCGTTCGCCTTGCCGCGGCCGTGACCAATCAGCAAGATGTGCGACGACGACGCGACGGCCTCGGTCACCGACTCGAAGAACTCCCGGGTGTCACGCTCGGACTCTCGTTCGGGTCGGTCCATCGACTTACGCGGATGACGGTGGCGGCGCGACTCCGTCGGCGCCACGAATTTCTCGGGTCGTAACCCCGACACGTCCGTGGCACTCCAGACCCGGGCCTCCTCGCGCGTGATCGCCACCGCCACGAACTCACCTGTCTGATCGCCCACGGTGCACCTCCCTCTCCCCCTCAACCTATCCACCGTCCGCGGTGCCCACTAGGGTCCGAGGGCCTCGTGGCCCGCGCGAGGCGGACCGTCTGCCCCGGGCGTGGCGCGGCCCCGTCCCCCGTGCGGTGACGTCAACGAGGCGACGCGGCCCTCAACGCTGGCGACGTGAACGTCATCACGTTCGGGGACGTCGCGCCACACGAGCGAGCGCGTCGAGGTAGACGCGCGCCACGTGGTCCCAGAGGGCGTTCGCCTGGTCGTCGATCTCCTGTCGGCGGGGATCGGCGTCGAACCACTGGACCGTGCGCGCGATTCCCTCGGCGAACGGTACCCGCGCACGAAAATCCGGCACGAACCGACGAAGTTTGGCGTTGTCGAAGACCGCCGAGTTGGACTTGTCGCCCCAGAGGGTGCCCTCCAGGTCGGGGTCGGCGGCCACGAGTGCGTCGGAGGGGACGTGCAGGACGTCCGCGTGCACCCCGGCCGCCGCCGCGACGAGTCCGTAGATCTGATTCCAGGTCAGGGCCTCGTCGGAGGTGATGTGAAAGGCCTCACCCACGGCACCGGCCTGACCGAGCAGGGGGACGAGTCCACGCGCCAGGTCTGAATTGTGGGTGAGCGTCCAGATACTGGTGCCGTCACCCGGCACCAAGATCTTCGCGCCCCGACGCATGCGCTCGATGAGGGTGAAGGGCCGCAACCAGCTCCCGATCGCCACCGGAATCTGAGTATCACCGTAGGTGAGTGACGGGCGAATGACCGTGACGCGAAAGCCCGTCGACTCGTGCGCCGCGAAGAGGACGTCCTCGCAGGCAATCTTGTCGCGCGCGTATCCCCAGTAGGGGTTGCCCCGGGGCGTCGCCTCCGTGATCAGCCAGTGTGACGGCGGCTTCTGGTAGACCGAAGCGGAGCTGACGAAGACGTACTGACCCGCGTCGGCGAAGAGTTCGATATCGCGGCGAACCTGATCGGGCCGGAACGCGGTCCACTGGACGACCGCGTCGAAGTCGAGCCCGCGAATCAGCGCGCGCACCTCATCCTCGTTCTCGGCGTCGCCGACGAGACGGCGGCTACCCACGGGGGGATCACGGTGCGAACTCCCCCGCGTGAGCGTCCAGACGTCGTGCCCGCGCGCGAGCGCCTCACTGGCGCACGCGTGCGAGATGATGCCACTGCCCCCGACGAAGAGTATGTTCACGGTGCGACCCCTAGATTCGTTCCGGGACCATTTCTATCGCGCCACAGGGGCACTCGCGCGCGCACACGCCACACCCCTTGCAGTAGTCGAGGTTGATGTCGTAGGTGCCGTCACCCAGTTTGATGACGGCGTTGTCGGGGCACACCCCGAAGCAGTTGTCGCACTCGAAACAATTGCCGCAGGACATGCAGCGTCGCGCCTCGAACAGTGCGTTGCGCTCGGTCAGCCCCAGCACCACCTCGTCGAAATTGTCTTGCCGGCGGATCCGTTCGAGTTCGGGCCGCTGCGTTCGTTCGGCGTCGGAGTAGTACCAGGTGTTGAGATGGGCGAAGTCGGCCAATTCGTGCTTGGGCGTCACGTCCGCGGCCACCCCGCGCACGAACGCGTCGATGCCGCGCGCGGCCTTCTTGCCGTGACCGACCGCCACCGTCGCCGTGCGCTCCGCCGGTACGGCGTCGCCCCCCGCGAAGACCCCGCGGCCGTTGGTCATCAGATCCAGCGCGACCTGCACCGCCCCGTCGTGCACTTCGACGTCGGCGGCGCGCGCGAGCAGCGAGAGGTCGGTGTCCTGACCGAGCGCCAGGACCACGGCGTCGGCCCCCAACTCTTCGTAGTCCCCGGTGG
>JAJZFO010000129.1 GCA_021805305.1 Actinomycetes bacterium
CACGGCATCCAGGCCTCCCTCTTCGCCCAGCAGGCGGCCGCGGCGGCACAACTCGAGAAGATGCGCGACCGCTCGCTCAATCCCGGTGGTGGCGGTGAACCCCGCGCCGGGACCTACCTGTAGAGCGGTGGCGTCACTGCCTCGTCCTAGAGTCGACGCGTCACGACACCTCGCGGACGACCTCGGAAGGTCCCTGGCCCATGGCTGACAGTTTCGTTCACCTCCACAACCACACCGAGTACTCGATGCTCGACGGCGCGGCGCGCGTCGAGGAGCTGGTGCTCGCCGCCAAGGCCGACGGTCAGAGTGCCCTGGGCATCACCGATCACGGCAACATGTACGGCGTCATCGACTTCTACGAGACGTGCCGCAAGAACGGCGTCACGCCCATCATCGGCCTCGAGGCCTACATGGCGGCCAACTCGCGCTTCGACCGACCACCGCGACGCGGGAAGATGGACGACACCGGCGGTGACACCGAGGGGGGTCAGAAGCTCTACCACCACCTGACACTGCTCGCGACGTCCAACGAGGGCTATCGCAACCTGCGTGAGTTGTCCTCGCGCGCCTTCCTCGAGGGCTACTACTACAAGCCGCGCCTGGACTGGGAGTTGCTGGAGGAACACGCCACGGGACTGGTGGCGACCTCGGGGTGCCTGGGCGGCGTGGTCCTGCAGGCCCTCCTGCACGACGACTACGCCAAGGCCCTGGAGTTGGCGGGTCGGCTCCAGACCATCTTCGGCGCGGAGAACTTCTTCATCGAGATGCAGGACCACGGGATCGCCGAGCAGGTGCGCACCAATCCGCAGCTGCTGCAGATCGCCCGCGACCTCAGGGCGCCCCTGCTCGCCACCAACGACCTGCACTACGTCAACCACTCCGACGCCGCGATGCACGACGCCCTGCTGTGCATCGGTACGGGCTCTTTGGTCGCCGACCCCCAACGGTTCCGCTTCTCGAGCGATCAGCACTACCTCAAGTCGGCGGCCGAGATGCGCCACCTCTTCCGTGACATCCCCGAGGCCTGCGACAACACCCTGGCCATCGCCGAACGGGTGGACCTGACCATCGAGTTCGACAACAACGCCCTGCCGGAGTTCCCCATCCCCGCGGAGTTGGCGGGAGCCACGCACAAGGAGGGGGCGGACCGACTCCTGCGTCACCTGAGTTTCGAGGGGGCGCGAGAGCGGTACGGTGACTCGCTCAGTCCCGAGGTCGAGCAACGCCTCGACTACGAATTGCGCGTGGTGGCCGAGATGGGCTTCTCGGACTACTTCCTAGTGGTCTGGGACCTGATCCGCCACGCGCGCGAGCGGGGCATTCGCGTGGGCCCGGGCCGCGGTTCGGCGGCCGGGTGCTGCGTCGCCTACTGCCTCAAGATCGTCGACCTCGACCCCATTCGCTACGGGCTCATCTTCGAGCGCTTCCTCAACCCCGGTCGCAAGCAGATGCCCGACATCGACATGGACTTCGACGAGCGCTACCGCGGCGACATGATCCGCTACGCCGCCGAACGATACGGGGCCGATCACGTCGCCCAGATCGTGACGTTCTCGACCATCAAGGCCCGCGCGGCGGTGCGCGACGCGGCGCGGGTGCTGGGCTACCCACCCCAGTTGGGCGACCAGATCGCCAAGGCGATGCCGCCGCTGGTGATGGGTCAGGACCTGCCCCTCGAGGCCTGCTTCACGCCGATGCCGGGTCTCGAGAGCCGATACGCGGAGGCGGCGGACCTCAGGACCCTCTACGAGACCAACCCCGAGGTGACCCACGTGATCGACACCGCCAAGGGTTTCGTCGACAAGCGCCGACAAGACGGGATCCACGCGGCCGCCGTGGTCATCACGCGCGGACCGGTCCTCGACTACGTCCCGGTGCAGCGCAAGGCCAGTCCGAACGCGCCGGTGGAGGACGCGCCGATCGTCACCCAGTACGAGGCCACGGCCATCGAGAAGCTCGGCCTCTTGAAGATGGACTTCCTCGGTCTGCGCAACCTGGCGATCATCGAGCGCACCCTCGAGCACATCCGCCGCGGTCACGGGCTCGACGTCGACATCGATCACGTCCCCCTGGACGATCCCAAGGTCTTCGAGATGCTCCAGCAGGGCAACTCGATCGGCATCTTCCAGCTCGAGGGTGACAAGATGCGCCAACTGATGCGTCGATTGGCGCCGACGACGTTCGACGACATCGCGGCGCTCAACGCGCTCTACCGCCCGGGTCCGCTGAGCGAGAACGTGCACAACGATTACGCCGACCGCAAGAACCACCGTCAGGAGGTGCGCTACGACCACCCGGACCTCCAGGAGATCCTGGGGGAGACCTACGGGTTGATGATCTACCAGGAGAACATCATGCGCGTGGCCACCAAGATCGCTGGTTTCTCGATGACCGAGGCGGACGACCTGCGCAAGGCCTGCTCGAAGAAGATCCGTGAGATGATCCAGGCCCAGCGCACCAAGTTCGTCGAGGGGGCGCAGCGCGAAGGCTACGGCCGTGAACTCGGCGAGGCGATCTTCAACAAGATCGAGCCCTTCGCCGACTACGCCTTCAACAAGAGCCACGCCTACGGCTACGCGCTGATCGGCTACCAGAACGCCTGGCTCAAGGCGAACTACCCCGTCGAGTACATGTCGGCGCTACTGACCTCG
>JAJZFO010000151.1 GCA_021805305.1 Actinomycetes bacterium
TCCGGTGCGCTCGCGCAGACCCAGGAGCTCGAGCAGCTGGCGACCCGCCTTGGCCTCTTCGACGGGGTCCGCCGTCAGCGAGTAACGCAGGGTATCGCCGATACCCTCCGCCAGGAGCGTCCCGATACCCGCGGTCCCCTTCACCAGCCCCCCCGGCAGTGGACCGGCTTCGGTGACGCCCAGGTGCAACGGGTGATCGAAGGTCTCCGAGGCCAGGCGGTACGCCGCGATCATGGTGGCGACCGCCGACGCCTTCACGGAGATCTTGACGTCCTCGAAGCCCACCTCTTGGAAGTAGGCCAACTCGAGGCGCGCGGATTCCACGAGCGCTTCGGGGGTCGCACCGCCGAAGCGATCGTAGATGTCGGGGTGCAGACTGCCCGCGTTGACCCCGATGCGAATCGGTACGCCGCGATCCTTCGCCTCGGCCGCGACCAGCTTGATCTCCTCGGGCTTGCGCAGGTTGCCCGGGTTGAGACGCAACCCGTGGACGCCCGCCTCGAGGGCGGCGAGGGCCATTTCGACGTGGAAGTGGATGTCGGCCACGATCGGCACCGGCGAGCGTGGCACGATCTGGGCGAGACCCTCCGCGGCGGCGCGCTCGTTGCAGGTGCAGCGCACGATGTCGGCGCCGGCGCCGGCCAGCGCGTAAATCTGGGCCAGCGTGCCCTCCACGTCCGCGGTCTTGGTCGTCGTCATGGACTGAATCGATATGGGCGCGTCGCCACCGACTTTTACCGATCCGACCGAGATCTGGCGCGTACGACGACGGGGCGTGAGGCTATTAGCAGTGACATCCACCCCCCCATTCTGCCGTGCCCGGCGGGGCGCACAATCAATTAGTGAAAAGGATTGGCGATGGGGTAGACAATGTCCAGGTAGAGGGTACTGGCGAAGAGCACCAGCAGGACCCCGACGAAGGCGAAAACCACCGGGGTGAGTTTGTTGATGTCCGCGTGGTAGGCCTGACCGCCCCGCCGGCGCAACCGCTCGTAGGTGGCGATGGCCACGTAGCCACCGTCGAGCGGCAACATCGGCAGCATGTTCATCAGTCCGACGAAGATATTCAAGGTGATCAAAATGGTGAAGAAGACCGGTACGTTGGACTGCGCCGCCTGATCCGCTAGTCGCACCACCTCCACGATCGAGACCGGCCGCGTCGTCTGCGACGCCGTCGATCGTGCGGCCGAGGGAGTGGTCACCTGGTGCAGCAACGTCGAGAACTCGCCCGGCGAGAACACGTGCACGAGCGCGTGGGCCGCTTGATTGATGGTCGAACCCACGGTGGTGACGGAGTCGGGCACCGCGCGCAGCCAGTTCGTGTACACCGTGGGATTAGTCAATTGGATACCCAAGAGGCCCACCGGTGCCGGGCCGCTCACCTCGGGTTGACCGTTGACGCGCACGCGGCGCCCATCGACGGGGGTCGCGTGCAGTGTGACGTCGCGACCGTCTCGCCGCACCACCAGGGTGATGGTCCGATTCGCGTGGGAGTGGATCAGGGTCGTGAGTACGTTCATCCCGTCGATTCGGTGACCGTCGATGGCGACGATCTCGTCGCCGAGGTGCACGCCCGCGCGTTGCGCGGCGTTGAGCGCCTGGCCCTGCCAGCGGGTGAATCCGTCGACACTCACGCGCTGGGGGTCCGCGTGACCCACGAAGACGAGCGCCGCGTAAGCAATCAGTAGGGCCATCACGACGTGCATGAGGGACCCCGCCGAGGCGAACAGGACCTTGCGCGGATAACTCGCCGACCGGTACGTCCGTCTCTCCTGGTCGAGGTCGATGTCCTCGTACCACGTCATCCCCGGTACCTTGACGTAGCCCCCCAGCAAGAGCGCCCGGATCCCGTAGCGGGTCTCGCCGCGCGTCGTGGACCACAGGACCGGCCCGAACCCGACGAAGAAGTCGGTCACCTTCATCCCGGCGCGCTTGGCGGTGATGAAGTGACCGAACTCGTGACCCATCACCATGGCGATGACCAAGAAGAGCACCAGGGGCAGGGCCCATCCGCCGACCCACGCCAGGAGTCCCACCAGTGCGAGCGTCCCCCCCAAGAGCGAGAGGACCGAGAACAGTGACGACCGACGGCTTTCGTTCACGAGGGCAGGTTAGCGTGCGTGATTCGCCGAGCCCGCGCGTCATTGTCGATGACGGCGTCGAGGCTGGACAACGGATCATCCACGTAATCGTCCATCGTGCGAGCGACGAGCGCCACGATGTCGCGCCAGGCGATGCGGTCCTCGAGGAAGGCCGCCACGCACACCTCGTTGGCCGCGGACAGCCAGGCCGGCGCCGCACCCCCGCGCCGCGCCGCCGCGACGGCCAAGTCCAGCGCGGGGAAGGCGGCGCGATCAGGCGGTTCGAACTCCAAGGTCAGGGCGTTACGGAAGTCCAATTGTCCCCAATGGTGCGCGAGGCGCTCGGGCGCGCCCAGGCAGTAGGCGATCGGCAGTCGCATGTCGGGCCGGGAGAGCTGCGCCAAAACGGAACCGTCGACGTATTCCACCATCGAATGCACAATCGACTGGGGGTGCACCACCACGTCGATGCGCCCGACCTCGATGCCGAAGAGCGCCGACGCCTCGAGGACCTCGAGACCCTTGTTCATCAGTGTCGAGGAGTCGACGGTGATCTTGGGTCCCATG
>JAJZFO010000323.1 GCA_021805305.1 Actinomycetes bacterium
GGTCCATGCCGTTGGTGGCCATCCAGACCAGGTGCGACGAGACACGGTTGAGCTCGCTCATGAGCATGCGGATCCACGTGGCGCGCGCCGGCACCTCGACACCGAGCAGCTTCTCGACGGTGAGTGAGTACGACAACTCGTTGATCACCGGCGAGAGGTAGTCCATGCGCGTGACGTTGGTCGCGCCCTGCACGTAGCTGAGCGTCTCGCCGGTCTTCTCCATGCCCGTGTGCAGGTAGCCGATCACCACCTTCGTACGCAACACGAACTCCCCGTCGAGCTCGAGCATGAGTCGCAACACGCCGTGCGTGGACGGGTGCGCCGGGCCCATGTTGATGATCATGGTCTCGTCGTCGTGGCGTTCGTAGTCGATCTCGCGCGGATCGAGCGTCACGCCGTCGAGTCGCAGGACCGCCCCGACCTCGCGGCCGAGCTCGTCGGTCGACGTCGCGACGCGCTCGACGAGCTCCTGAGCCCCCTCCGACGTCTCGCCGGTCAGGCGGTCGGGGCGCTCGGCCACGCGATTGGTGTCACTCATCGCGGACCCGGCGCTTCCTTGAACTGGATGGGGATGTGTCCGACGCTGTAGTCCTTGCGCAGCGGGTGGCCCTCCCAATCCTCGGGCATCAAGATACGCGTGAGGTCTGGGTGCCCGTCGAAGAGGATGCCGAACAGGTCGAAGGTCTCGCGCTCGGGCGCCTCGGTGCCCGGGTAGAGAGAGAAGAGGCTCGGCACGCGCGGCGAGTCGCTGCCCGCCTGCACGCGAATGCGCACCCGCTGCTTCTTCGAGAGCGAGAGCAGGTTGGCCACCACCTCGAAGCGCGTCGGGGCCACGCCCGCCGGCAGCGCGCGCTCGAAGTGCTCGAGATAGTCCACTCCGCACACGTCCACGCACATCTCGAAGCCGTCCGCCTTGAAGGCGGCGACCAACTCGAGGTACTGCTCGGGCGTGGGGAAGCAGGCGAGATCGCACGCGAGGGCCTCATCGGTGAGGACGCCGGGGGGGGCCAAGGGGGGAAGGGGGATCACTTCGGCGTGCCCATCCTTACGGTCACCGGCACCTCGGGCGTCCACACCCCCGCGTCGACGTCGAGGTGGGTGGGGTTCGCGTCGGCGCGACGCTTCAAGATCTCGCCCGTGCGGATCTGCTCGTGCAACGTGAGGATGGCGTGCATCAGGGTCTCCGGGCTCGGGGGGCAACCCGGGGCGTAGACGTCGACCGGCACGATCTGATCGACGCCCTGGACGATGGCGTAGTTGTTGAAGAGACCACCCGTGGAGGCGCACACCCCCATCGAGATGACCCACTTGGGCTCCATCATCTGGTCGTAGACCTGGCGCAGCACCGGCGCCATCTTCTGGCTGACCCGACCCGCCACGATCATCAAGTCGGCCTGGCGCGGCGAGTTGCGAAAGACCTCCATCCCGAAGCGCGCGAGGTCGAAGTCGGCGGCGCCCGCCGCCATCATCTCGATCGCGCAGCAGGCCAGGCCGAAGGAAGCCGGCCACACCGACGCGCGACGCGCCCAACGAACCAGGTCCTCCAGGGGCGCGGTCAAGAAGTTGTGCTGCAGGTCCTCGAGTGCCACTACGCCGCCTGCTCCGGTTCGGCGCTGATGCGCGCGGTGGTCGAGGAACTGGTGCGCTGGGGCACGCCCACGGTGAGGTGCTGGCGCGGTCCCCAGGACAGTGCACCCTCGCGCACCAGGAACAACAGTGCGCCGAAGACGGTCAGCGAGAACACCAGGACCTCGATGAGCCCGAACCCGCCCAACTGGCGAAAGACCACCGCGAAGGGGTACATGAAGACGACCTCGATGTCGAAGATGACGAAGATCATGGCCACCAGGTAGAAGCGAACCGGGAAACGCTGCGGCGGCTCCACTTCAGGGACGATCCCGCATTCGTAGGGAGCGACCTTGGCGTCGGTGGGTCGCTTACGCGGCGCCAGCAGGGCCGACGCGACGAACGATCCCGACGCGAACACCGCTCCGAGAATCAGGAGTCCCAGTATCGGTAAATACTGGTTCACGAATTCAGTTCTATCACTCCTGGCACGACCTCACGAGTCGACGAGGTTTCACCACGGCCTAATCTGTCTGCGTGCCAACTCTCCACGACGTCGCCGCCCGCTCCGAGCAATTCGACGTGGTGATCGTCGGCGCGGGGCCTAGCGGATCGGCCTGCGCCTACTGGCTGGCCCGGGCGGGTTGGTCCGTCTGCCTGATCGAGAAGAAGACCTTCCCGCGCGAGAAGACCTGCGGCGACGGGCTCACGCCACGCTCGGTGCACCAGCTCGCCGCGATGGGGCTCGAAGACGTGGTCGCGCGCCACGGTCACCGCTACCAGGGGCTGCGCGCCTTCGGCTTCGGTGCCGCGCTCGAGATGAAGTGGCCCGAGCATCCCCTCTTCCCGAACTACGGCTACACGATCACCCGCTTCAACCTCGACGGCCTGGTGGCCGAACACGCCCAGAGCCACGGAGCGACCCTGCTGACCGGAGTGGAGGCGGTGGACCTGATCGACGCGACCCCCGCCCAGGCGGGCTCCCTCGGGGGCGCCGCGGGCGTGGTCGTCAAGGACAAGGCCAGTGGCTCGACCGCCGAGATCCGTGGCCGCTTCCTGGTGGTGGGTGACGGCCAGAACT
>JAJZFO010000293.1 GCA_021805305.1 Actinomycetes bacterium
GACCGCGCTGCCGATCATCGAGACCAAGGCGGGCGACATCTCCGCCTACATCCCGACCAACGTGATCTCCATCACCGACGGCCAGGTGTTCCTGGAATCCGACCTCTTCTACTCGGGTGTGCGCCCGGCGATCAACGTCGGTAACTCGGTGTCGCGCGTCGGTGGAGCCGCGCAGATCAAGGCCATGAAGGCCGTGGCGGGCACCTTGAAGATCGACCTGGCCCAGTTCCGCGACCTCGAGTCCTTCGCCACCTTCGGGTCCGAACTGGACAAGTCGTCCCAGGCTCAGCTCGACCGCGGCTACCGCCTGACCGAATTGCTGAAGCAGGGTCTGAACGCGCCGGTCCCGGTCGAGGAGCAGTGCCTGGTGATCTACGCGGGTACCCGCGGCTGGCTGGACTCGATCCCGGTGGCCGACGTGCGCCGATTCGAGGCGGAACTGGTCACGACCTTCCGCGCGACGCACGCCGACCTGCTGGCGCACATTCGCACGACCGGCACCATGCCCGACGCCGTGGCCCTGGACGCGGCCCTCACCTCGTTCGTGGCCGGCTTCGCGGTCACCAACTAAGTCACCGGATCGATCGAGCGAGAGAGGAGGAGCGATGGCTGGAGGACAAGAACGGATTCTGCGCCGACGGATCAAGTCGGTGCAGGCGACCCGCAAAATCACCAAGGCGATGGAACTCATCGCCGCGTCCCAGATCGCCCGCTCCCAGGCGCGTATCGCCGCCAACCGTCCCTACCGTGAGGGCATGCAGCGCATCATCCGCGAGGCCGCGTCGGCGGACCCGGCCGCCGCGCGCAAGATGCTCGCGACCCCCGAGAAGGTCGACGTCGCCATCGTGCTCGTCATCGTGGGGGACCGCGGACTCTCGGGACCCTACAACTCCTCGGCGCTGCGGGCGGGTGACCGCCTGGTGCACATGCTCCAGCACCAGGGGACCCGCGTGCGGCTCTTCACCGTGGGCAAGAAGGCGCCGGCCTTCTTCCGTTTCCGGGGCCTCGACGTCGAGCAGAGCTTCACCGGTTTCGCCGACCGTCCCACGTTCGCGGACGCGCGCGCGGTCGCGGCCGCGCTGGCCGCCCCCTTCGTGGCCGGTGAGGTCCAGCAGGTGCTGCTCGTCTCCACGCGCTTCGTATCCGCCGGCAGTCAGGTCGTCGAGTCCGAGCAACTCTTGCCGTTGGTGATGCCCAACGACATGGAGGTCGCGGCACCGACGGGTCTCAAGGGCTACACCGAATTCGAACCCGAGGTCGAACAGCTCCTCACCGAACTCGCCCCGCGGGCCCTGGAGAGCGAGATCTTCTCCGCCCTGCTCGAGGGGGCGGCGTCGTTTCACACCTCTCAGCAGCGCGCGATGGCCGCGGCCACCGATAACGCCGACGAGTTGGGCCAGACGCTGTCGCGCATCATGAACCGAGCCCGTCAGGACTCGATCACCACCGAAATCATGGAAATCGTGGGCGGCGCGGAAGCGCTCCGCTCGGGAAAGTGAGTAACAAATGACCATCGCCCCTGAACAGACCAGCCTGGAGACGGGTCGCGTTGTCGCGATCGCGGGTCCGGTGGTGGACGTCGAATTCCCGCCGCACTCGTTGCCCGAGATCAACCACGCCGTCGAGATGGACATCGTCATCGACGGGGTCACGGTCACCGTCACCGGTGAGGTCGCCCAACAGATCGGCGAAGGTCGCGTGCGTTGCGTGTGCATGAAGCCCACCGACGGCCTCGTGCGCGGCGCCGTCGTGCGTCAGACGGGTCGCGGGATCACCGTCCCCGTCGGCGACGCCGTGCTCGGTCACGTCTTCAACGTCATCGGACAGCCGCTCGACACCGCCGACATCGGTCCCGTCGAGGACCGCTGGGAGATCCACCGCAACCCGCCGGCGTTCGACCAGCTCGAGCCGCGCGCGACGATGTTCGAGACCGGGATCAAGGTCATCGACCTCCTGGCCCCCTACGTGCAGGGAGGCAAGATCGGCCTCTTCGGCGGGGCCGGCGTGGGCAAGACCGTGTTGATCATGGAGATGATCCGTCGCGTGGCCGAGCAGCACGACGGCGTCTCGGTGTTCGCCGGCGTCGGCGAGCGGACCCGTGAGGGCACCGACCTGCTGCTCGAGATGCGCGAGTCGGGCGTGATCGAGAAGACCGCCCTGGTCTACGGTCAGATGGACGAGCCGCCGGGGGTGCGCCTGCGCGTGGCCCTGGCCGCCCTGACCATGGCCGAGTATTTCCGCGACGTCAAGAACCAGGACGTCTTGTTGTTCGTCGACAACATCTTCCGCTTCGTCCAGGCGGGCTCGGAGGTGTCGACGCTGCTGGGTCGCATGCCGAGCGCGGTGGGTTACCAGCCCACGCTGGCCGACGAGATGGGTGAACTCCAAGAGCGCATCACCTCGACGAGAGGACGCTCGATCACCTCGCTGCAGGCCGTGTACGTGCCGGCGGACGACTACACCGACCCGGCGCCCTTCACGACCTTCACCCACCTCGACGCCACGACCGAGTTGAGCCGTCAGATTGCCGCCCTGGGCATCTACCCGGCGGTGGACCCCCTGACGTCGACGTCGAACATCCTGGCCCCCGAGATCGTGGGGGATCGCCACTACGCGGTCGCGCGTCAGGTTCAGCAGATCCTG
>JAJZFO010000317.1 GCA_021805305.1 Actinomycetes bacterium
TGGAGTTGTTGATGCGCGCGATCACCCGTGGGACGCCGAACTCCTGCTTGGCCAGCCAACTGATGACCAAGTTGTCCTCGTCGTCGCCGGTGGCGGCGATGATCACGTCGGCCCCGCGCAGGTCCACCGCCGAGAGCGAGGAGTACTCGCACGCGTCGGCCGTGACCACGTTGACCCCGTGCAGGGCGCCGCGCAACCTCTCGGCCGTCTCTGTCATGTGCTCCATCAAGGTGACGTCGTGCTGGCGATCGATGAGGTCGAGGGCGATCGCGGTGCCCACCGAACCGCCGCCCGCGATGACCACCCTCACGAGGCCGGCTCCTGGAGGTGGTGGTCGAGTTCGATGAACCCCTCGGGGGTCACCAAGAACTCCAGGACGTCGTCCTCTTGGGCGAAGAGTCCCTCGAGGTCGACGCGCCCGCGCCCGCCGCGGATCAGCCCGACCAGTCGCACGCTGTTGCCCAGCGAGAAGTGCCCGAGCTCACGTCCGGCGAGGTGATCGGGCACGATGCGCTCGACCAGCTGAAGCGTGCCGGTGCCGTCGGTCCACTCGACGGTGTCGTCGGCGGGGATGATCCACTTCTTGACCTGTTGGGTCGTCCACAGCGACGTGGCGACGGTGGGGATCCCCAATTTCATGTAGATGCCGGCGCGTTGGGGGTCGTAGATCCGCGCCACGATGTTCTTGATGCCGTAGTTGTCGCGCCCGATGCGCGCGCACAGGATGTTGGTGTTGTCCCCGCGCGTCACCGCGGCCAGGGCGTTGGCCTGACTGGCCTCGGCCTTGGCCAGGACGTCACGGTCGAAACCCGAGCCGTGGATGGTGCGGCCATTGAAGTGAACCAGGCGGCGAAAGGCGTCGCGATTCTTGTCGATCACCACGACCGAGTGGCCTTCATCGGAGAGCTGCATCGCGAGTCCGGACCCGACTCGGCCACAGCCGACCACCACGATGTGCACGCGCCCATCTCACCACAATCGAACGAGCACCCGCAACTTCCCGCTAATTTCGCCCCCGAGGTCTAAGGTTGTCCTCGTGTCTGAAGCGGATAAACAACTGGCCAAGAACTCGCCGGTTCTGACATCACACGCCAATCTGTCCGCGGTCTACCCCGAGAGTCTGGGCTACCGACTCAAGCGGCTGCTGCTCGGGCGGCCCTACGTGACCGAACAGCTGAGCGGCGAGCGCCTGGGTCGCGGGATCGCCCTGGGGGTCCTGGCCCCGGACTGCATCTCGTCCTCGGCGTACGGCACCGAGGAGATCTTGACCCAGATGACGCCGTTCATCGGTATCGCGGCGTTCGCGCTGGTGGTGCCGATCATGTTCGTGATCATCGGCGTCTTGTTGTTCGTCACGCTGTCGTACTGGGACGTGATCAAGTACTACACCCAGGCGGGGGGCGCCTACGTGGTGGCGCGCGAGAACTTCGGGCCCAAGATCGCCCAGGTCGCCGCCGTGGCCCTGCTGATCGACTACGCCGTCACCGTCGCGGTGCAGTGCTCGGCGGGCACCAACGCGCTCACCAGTGCCATCCCCGCCCTGACGCCCTACGCGCTCAAGATCACCATCGCCATCGTGCTCGTGCTCGTCTTTGGCAACCTGCGCGGACTGCGCGAGGCGGGCAGCTACTTCGCCCTACCGACGTATCTCTACATCCTCGGCCTCGCGGCGACGATCATCCTGGGGTACTACAAGTACTTCGCCGGCACGCTGCACACCGTCGTGGTGCCGAGCAACACGGCCCTGGGCTACCACCTCGGCACCCCGGGGTCGGGCCCGCTGATGGGCCTGGCCTTCATCTCGCTGCTGCGCGCCTACGCCAACGGTGGTTCGTCGTTGACCGGCCTCGAGGCGATCTCCAACGGGGTCGCCAGCTTCAAGCGTCCGGAGTCGCTGCACGCTCGCCAGACCCTGGTGGTGATGTCGAGCGTCCTGGCGTTCTTGCTGATCGGCACCGCCCTGCTGGCGCACTGGACGCACTCGTTGCCCTACTCCTCGGGCTCGCCGACGGTGGTCTCCCAGGAGGTGGGCGCGGTCTTTGGTCACCACGGCAGCGGTCACCTGGTCTTCCTCTTCGTGCAGCTCGCCACCGTCTTGATCCTCTACACCGGGGGCAACACCTCGTTCAACGGCTTCCCGTTCCTCGCCAACTACGTGGCCACCGACAAGTACCTGCCGCGTCAGCTGACCAAGCGCGGGCACCGTCTGGCCTTCTCCAACGGCATCATCCTGCTCGGCGTGGTGTCGCTGACCCTGATCGTCGCCTTCAACGGCAACGTCAACTCGCTGGTCGCGCTCTACGCCATCGGGGTCTTCACCGGCTTCACCATGGCCGGCGCGGGCATGGTGGCGCGACACCGTCGCAGTCGCGACGCGCACTGGCGCCGCGGCGTCTTCATCAACGGTCTCTCGGCCAGCGTGACCGCACTGGTCGTGGCGATCTTCATCACCGTGAAGTTCAAGGAGGGCGCCTGGATCATCGTCCTCGTGGGTCCGATCATGTACTTGGCGCTGCTGCGCTTCAACAAGCAGTACCAGCGTGAGGCCCACGCCTTCGAGGCCTCGGCGACCTCGGCGCCGATGAACATCCGCACCAATCGGGTGGTGGTCTTCGTCGACAACTACGACCTGGCCACCGAGCGGGCCCTGCAGTACTGCAACACTCTCAACGCCTATTCGGTGCGCGCCGTGCACTTCGATATCGACCCGATGGTCACGCGAGCGCTCGAGTCACGTTGGGGCCGCCCCGACACCGCCTCGGAGTCCATCAGTCTGGAGGTCGTGGAGTGCGAGGACCGCCGCCTCGACCGCGCCGCCCTGGAACTGGTGGCCGACGTGGTGCGCGACCCCGACGTCTTCTGCATGGTGATCCTGCCCCGGCGCGGCTTCGTCTCTCGCCTCCAGCGCCTCCTGCACGACCGTACGGCCGACGCGATGGCCGGTGCGGTGATGCAGATCCCTCGGACGGCCGCGACCATCATCCCGTACCGCGCGAGTCGGCGTCGCCTGGCCGAGGGGGACCTCACCGAGGTGCCCATCAGCGACGAGGTCGTGCGTGGCGGGGTGCGCGAGGAGTCGCACCTCGAGGCGGACCTCAAACTCGCGGAGCGCTCCGCGGGCGCCGTGCCCATCGGCGGGCTGCGCGAGCGCAGCTTCGTGGAGATCGCCGGACGCGTGCGGGCGATGACCATCACGCGAGAGAACGGCACCAGCGACCTGCGCTGCATGATCGTCGACAACTCGGGTTCGGTCGCGTTGATCTTCCAGGGTCGCAGCGTCGTACCGGGCATCGAGCGCGGGACCCGTCTGCTGGTGCGCGGCACCGTCACCTCGCTGCGGCGCGAGGCGGTGATTCTCAACCCCCAGTACGAGATCGTCGCCGCTCCCGCGAGCGACGATTAGACCTGATCACCGCGGCGACCATTGGTGAGTGTTAGAAATACTCGGTTCGAGATGTCACGTCGCTCATCGCCAAGGGGTGTGGCGAGTGTGTCTATCTTTATGTACGACTAATCGACGAGTGGATGAAAGGTGGTGGCGATGGCACGAGCATTGGTGATTGTGGAGTCGGTGGCTAAGGCCACCCGCATCCAGGGCATGCTCGGGCCCGACTACATCGTCAAGCCCTCCATCGGGCACATCCGCGATCTGCCCCAGAGCGCCGCGGACATCCCCGCGGCGGTGAAGAGCGAGAAGTGGGCGCGACTGGGGATCAACGTCAACGATCACTTCAAGCCGGTCTACGTCGTGTCGAGCGATCGCAAGAAGATCGTCAGCGAACTCAAGGCCGCTCTCAAGGAGGTGGACGAGCTCTACCTCGCCACCGACGAGGACCGCGAGGGTGAGGCGATCGCCTGGCACCTTCGCGAGGTCCTCAATCCCAAGGTCCCGGTCAAGCGGATGGTCTTTCACGAGATCACCCCCGCGGCGATCGAACGCGCCGTCAACGACACCCGCGACCTCGACCTGCGTCTGGTGGACGCCCAGGAGGGTCGGCGCTTCCTCGACCGACTGGTGGGCTACGAGGTCTCGCCGGTGCTGTGGCGCGCGGTCGACAAGGCCCGCTCGGCGGGTCGGGTGCAGTCGGTGGCGATCCGTCTGGTGTGCGAGCGCGAGCGCGAGCGCATGGCCTTCACCTCGGCCACGTGGTTCGACGTCACCGCGACCCTCGACGCCGCGACGACCTTCGAGGCGACCGTCGACACCCTCAACGGGGTCGCCCTGGCGACCGGCAAGAACTTCGACGCGTCGGGTCGTCTGCAGTCCACGACGCCCGTCGAGGTGCTGGGCGAGTCCGCGGCCCAGGCGCTCGCGAACGCGCTGAGCGACCGCGAGGTCAGTGTCACCTCGATCACCTCGACCCCGCGCACCCAGCGGCCCCAGCCACCCTTCATGACCTCCTCGCTGCAGATCGAGGCCAGTCGCAAGTTGCGCTTCGACCCGGAGCGCACCATGCGCGCCGCCCAGCGGCTCTACGAGCAGGGGTGGATCACCTACATGCGCACCGACTCCACCACGTTGTCCGACGAGGCGATCAACGCCGCACGCTCCATGGCCGCGTCGATGTACGGCGACGACTACGTGGCCGACGCCCCTCGTCGCTACGATCGCAAGGTCAAGAACGCCCAGGAGGCCCACGAGGCCATCCGCCCCGCCGGCGAGGTCTTTCGCACGCTCGACGAGGCGAACTCGAGCCTCGGCGGCGACGAGCTCGCCATCTACGACCTCGTCTGGAAGCGCACCATCGCCTCGCAGATGGTCGACGCGCGACTCACCCAGGACCGGGTGCGCCTGCGCGGCGACCTGGGTGCGGTGAGTGGCTTCGAGGGCGACGTCGAGGTCGCCTTGAGCGCGTCGGGACTGCGCATCGAGTTCGCCGGTTTTCGTCGGGCCTACGTCGAAGGCACCGACGACCCCGAGGCGGAGTTGGCCGACCAGGAGCGCATCCTGCCGACGCTGCGCGAGGGCCAGGCGGTGGGCGTCTTGGGCGTGGCGATGAAGAGTCACGACACCCAGCCCCCCGATCGCTACTCCGAGGCCACCCTCATCAAGAAGCTCGAGGACCTCGGCATCGGGCGCCCCTCGACCTACGCGAGCGTGATGAAGACCATCGACCGTCGCGGTTACGTCTGGAAGAAGGGCAAGTCCCTGGTGCCGGCCTTTCGAGCCTTCGCGGTGGTCAACCTCCTGCAGACCTACTTCGCGGACCTCGTCGATTACCAGTTCACCGCGGAGATGGAGAGCCAGCTCGACGACATCGCCGATGGGCGTCAGGACCTCGAGCCGTGGCTGCACAAGTTCTACTTCGGCAATCCCGCCGCGACCACCGAGCTGGCCCGGCGGGGCCTCGAGCACATGACCCACGACCAGCACGACTTCGACTTCGCGGCCATCAACTCGATCGAGTTGGGTAACGCCCCCGACGGCGTGGCCGTATCGGTGCGCTCGGGTCGCTACGGTCCCTATCTCGTGCACGGCGAGGACCGCGTGTCGATCCCCGAGGCGACCGAGCCCGATTCGCTCAGCGTGGCGCACGCGCTCGAGCTACTGGCCGCGCCCAGCAACGACCGTCAACTCGGTGTCGACGACGACGGCCAGGCCATCTACTTGAAGGCCGGGCGCTACGGCCCCTACGTGCAGGTCGGCGAGGTGAGCGACCCCAAGGACAAGCCCCGCACCGCCTCGTTGTTCTCCTCGATGTCGCCCGAGTCGGTCACCCTTGAGGACGCGTTGCGCCTCTTGTCACTGCCGCGCGAGGTGGGACGCCACCCCGACGACGGCGAGCCGGTGCTCGCCCAGAACGGCCGCTATGGTCCGTACCTGACGTGGGGCAAGGAGACGCGCTCGCTCGAGAGTGAGGACCAGATCTTCACGATCGACCTCGCGGCGTCCCTCGCCCTGCTGGCCCAACCCAAGCAACGCGGACGCCGGGCCGCGGCGGGACCCCTCAAGGACCTCGGCGAGGACCCGGTCACCAAGCGCCACGTGGTCGTGAGATCGGGCCGCTTCGGGCTCTACGTCACCGATGGTGAGGTCAACGCGACGCTGCGACTCGGCGACACGCCCGAGACGATCACCTTGGACCGGGCGGCCGAGCTCCTGGCGGAACGTCGAAACGCCGAGCCCTCCTCGCGCGCGTCGCGTCCGGCCAAGAAGGCGCCCGCCAAGAAGACGGCGGCCAAGAAGGCGATCTCGGCGAAGGCCCCCGCCAAGAAGGCGGCCAAGTCGAGCGGCGCGAGCGCCGCCCGCGGGACCAAGGCGGCGGTCGCCACCAAGGCGACGGGCGCGGCCAAACGCGCCGCCACCGCCACGCGAGCCGCGGCGAACGCGGCCCTGACCGCTCGCGCGGACCACGACTAGTGGCCAGGGGCCTCTTCGTCGTCTTCGAAGGTATCGATGCGTGCGGCAAGAGCACCCAGGCCCGTCGCGTGGCCCAGCAGCGCGCCGCTTGCTTCGTGTTCGAGCCGGGCGACACCGAACTCGGGGCGCACCTGCGCGGCTGGCTGCTCGACGCGACGACGCCCATGTCGCCCACCACCGAGGCCCTCATGATGCTGACCGACCGCTCACACCACGTGGCCACGGTCATCGAACCGACCCTGGCGAGCGGCACCCACGTGGTGGCGGACCGCTTCTACGCCTCGACGCTCGCGTACCAGGGCTTCGGGCGCGGCGTGGACCTCGCCGATCTCGAGGCCGCCACCGACCTGGCCATCGGCGCGTGCCGACCTGATCTGACGGTCTTGATCGACATCGACGTCGACACCGCGAACGAACGTCGCGCACGCAGCGCCCACGACCGCTTCGAATCCGCGGACGACGCCTTCCACGACCGCGTGCGTGAGGGGTACCTGGAAATGGCGGCGCGCGACCACCAACGCTGGTTCGTGGTCGACGGACGCGCCACGATCGACGAGGTGGGCGACGCGATCGACGAGCGACTGGGCGCACTGGTCTGGTGAGTGACGTCTTCGATGCACTGGTGGGCCAGGAGCGTGCCGTCAGCGCCCTTCGCCATCACGTGCGCCATCCGGTGCACGCGTACCTCTTCAGCGGCCCGGCCGGCTCCAACGTGGACGACGCGGTCACGGCCTTCGCCGCCGCGCTGCAGTGCGGCGACTTCGGGTGCGGACGCTGCGAGAGTTGCCGCAAGGTCCTGGGTCACGTCGACCCCGACGTGCACGTGGCCACGCGCGCGGGCGTGTCGTGGCGCGTCGACGAGTTGCGCGAGATCGATCGCGTCTCGCGACGACGACCGCTGGGCGTCGGCTACCACGTGATGGTGGTCCCCGAGGTCGAGTTGACGGTGACGGGGGCGGCGCCGTCGGCGCCCGCCCTGCTCAAGTCGCTGGAGGAGCCGCCGGCGCGCACCGTCTTCGTGCTCACCGCGCAGGAGGTGCCCGACGCGCTGGACACGGTCGTCTCGCGGTGCGTGGAGATCAAATTCCAGGCGATGAGTGACGCCAATCTCGAAGAGGTGTTGCGTCGTGAGGGGGCGAGCCCCGACGTGGCGGCCACCGCCGCGCGGTCGGCCCGCGGCAACCTCGCGCGCGCTCGGGTCCTGATGCGCGACCCCGGGCTCGGCCAGCGGTTGGCGACGTGGCGGGCGGTGCCCGAGCGGCTCAACGGAACGGCCGCCGTGGCGATGCAGATCGCGACCGAGATCGCCGGCGCCATCGACGCGGCGATGGCGCCCCTGGAGACGATGCACGCCGAGGAACTCACGCGTCGCACGACCGAGTCCAGGGAGGTGGGTCAGCGGTCGCTGGCCAATCGCAAGGAGATCGAAGCCCAGTTCAAGCGCGAGCAACGGAGATTTCGCCTCGAGGAACTCCGATTCGGCCTCAGCGTCGTCTCGGGGGCCTACCGCGACCGCATGACCGCGGCGCTCGCCGAGCGCGAGGCGACGAGAGAATCCGCCGAGGGCCGGGCCCAGTACCGCCTCGCGGCGTCGATTCGCGCCCAGGAGATCCTGAGCGAGATCAACGAGCGTCTCTCGACCAACGTCGACGAGGGTCTGCTCTTGGCGGACCTCATGCTGTCGCTCTCACGACTGTGAGGCGGTCGGGTGAATCGGGTAACCTGTCTAGTCGCGCCTGGGTAGCTCAGTCGGTAGAGCAGCGCATTCGTAATGCGCAGGTCAGGAGTTCGAATCTCCTCCCAGGCTCTAACGGGTGTGTATTGCAACACCTGAGCCTTGACATTTGGCTTTCAGGTGATGGTTGACACAACAACACCTGATGCCTGACACGACAACAGCTGATCCTTGACACCGGTCGACCGCTGACCTCGACTTTCCTCGAGGAGGTGGTCCGTGTTCAAGGAGATCAGCAAGATGGAGCAGCGCTACGACGCCGTGCTCATGGTTATCAGGGAAGGGTTTCGCGTCAGCGAAGTCGCCCTCAAATTCAAGGTCAGTCGCCAGACCCTCTACAAGTGGATGGCCGACTACGAAACCGGTGGACTCGAGGGCCTTCAGGATCGCTCACACCGGCCCCATCACGTGCCGCACCAACTCGACGGTGAGCGGGAGGCGACCATCATTCGACTTCGCCTCGCCCACCCCTACTGGGGGCCGGTGAGCATCGCGCACCAGATGATGCGCGACGGGATCGAGCCCCCGAGCCTGATGACGATCCACCGGGTGCTGGCGAGGAAGGGCCTCATCGTCGCCACGCAGCAGCGCAAGAAACTCCCCACCTACAAGCGCTGGGAGCGGGGCCGCCCCATGGAGCTCTGGCAGATGGACGTGGTCGGCGGCGTCCTTACCGAGGCCGGCGTCGAGGCCAAGATCCTCACCGGCATCGACGACCACAGCCGTTTCATCGTGTGCGCGGGAGTGATGGCGCGCGCCACGCTGCGCCCGGTCTGCGCGCACCTGGTCAGCGCCCTCGAGCACTACGGAGTGCCTGAGGAGATCTTGACCGACAACGGCAAGGTCTTCACCAACCGCTTCGGCAAGACCGACTCCGAGACCCTCTTCGACCGGATCTGCCGCGAGAACGGCGTCACCCACCGCCTGACCGCTCCGCGCAGTCCCACCACCACGGGCAAGATCGAACGCTTCCACCGGACCCTGCGCCAGGAGTTCCTCACCGGGCGCGTCTTCACGTCGCTCGCCGCCGCCCAACGCGAGATCGACGACTTCGTCGCCTCCTACAACACCCAACGACCTCACCAGTCCCTGGGCATGGCCACTCCGGCCTCTCGCTTCTATCAACGTGACGAGACGGTGACCCCCGCGGCCCTGGTCGTCCCCGAGCTGCGCTCCACCAGCAGATCCGATGAGTGGGTGGCGCGCACCGTCAACGTCAACGGGGTCGTCACCGTCTCGGGCCAGGCATTCTCCGTTGGCAAGAGCCGCTCGGGCAAGGTCATCGATATCAAGGTCAGCGAGCGCACCCTCGAGGTCTGGGACGGAAGTGAACTCGTTAAGGCCGTCAAGCGCCTGACGGCGGGCGAAGTCCGGAAAAAGAAGGCAGAATCAAGGGAAGGAGGTTGAAACAACGAGTTCTTGTTAAGGATCAGCTGTTGTTGATCCGTCGAGGCTCAGGTGTTGTTTCACACAGGCTCCAACGGGTGTTTCAACACCGGAGCCGTGACCGCGGCCTTCAGGTGATGGTGGACACGACACCACCTGATGCCTGACACCACATCAGCTGATCCGTGAGGCGTGCGCCGCCGCCCGGGGCTGGTACTCGTCAACGGCCGGGTCGAGAGCGCCCCGAGATGGCCCGTGTGCACGCGAGGTCGGGCCCGACCTCGGGGCGAGGTCGTCGAAGGATCGCTTCGCCGGCCCCGGCGATCGACCGGGGGCGTGGACCGTGAGGTGGTGGTCAGCGGGGTCGTTCGTCGTCGCGGTGGCGAGCGAGGACCTCGATCACGCATCGTGCGAAATCGTCGCTGCGCTCGGACCAGTTGCGGTAGGCGTCGAAGCTGGGGGCGGCGGGTGAGAACAGGACCACGCCACCGGTGCTCACGGCCCGAACGGCGGCCGTGACGGCACCGCGCATGTCCGTCGCGTGAATCACGTCGAGCGAGTCGCGACACGACGCGGCCAGGCGCTCGCCGGCGGGACCCATGACGACCAACGTCGTCGCGGCGGCGCGGTGGTCGAGTTCGCGCAGCAACATCTCGTAGTCGACGCCGCGGTCGAAGCCACCGGCGATCAGGGCCACGGGGTCATCGACGAAGACCTCCAGGGCCGCCACGGTGGGCAGCGGTGACGTCGCGAGACCGTCGTCGACGAATCGCACGCGTCCCCCCGCCACATCGCGCGTCGCGACCAAGGTGAGTCGTCCGCGCAGGGGGGTGAATTCGGGTGCGCGCGCCCGCAGGGCCGCGCGCACGTCCTCCTCGTGGCGTCGCGTGACCAGGGCTCCGGCTCGCACCGCCAGTGCGACGTTGGAGTCGTTGTGGGCGCCCAGCAGCCCCAGTTCGCCAGCGAGTCCGGTGGCGTCGGGGGCCGCCACCGTGACCGTGCCACCCATGGAGGACATCGCGCCCCGCAGTTCGGGGCGATCGGCGATCAAGGTGACGTGGTCGCCGGGTGCGCGCGTGATCGTCAGTTTGTCCTCGTGATACTGCGCGACGCTGCCGTGCCAGTCCAGGTGGTCCGCGCCCAACGAGGTCACCACGACCAGACCGGGCGCGCGCGTCACGTCGAGTGATTGAAAGCTCGACACCTCGACGACCAGCCAGCCCGAGGTCGTGTCGAGGTCGGGGTCGTAGGGGGGCTGACCGAAGTTGCCGAGTTCGTGCGCCTCCTCGCCCAGGCATCGCAGGGCGAAGGCGATCAGCGAGGTCGT
>JAJZFO010000305.1 GCA_021805305.1 Actinomycetes bacterium
TCGCCGCCTCGGGCGACAACGGGTCCTCGGACTGTAACGGCGTCGTGTCGAACGCGCCCGCCGTCGACGACCCCGCATCCCAGCCCTACGTGACGGGTGTCGGTGGCCTGACCGTCTCCGTGGCTAGTCCCCTGACGCAGACGGTCTGGAACTCCAACGGGGGTGCCGGCGGCGGCGGTACCTCTCAGATCTGGTCACGGCCGGCGTGGCAGCAAGGCTCGGGCATCGCGGCCAGCGCGACCAAGCGCATGGTCCCCGACCTCTCGGTCATGGCCGATCCCGCCACGGGGTTCATGAACTACAACACCCACAACACCTCAGGGCACTGCCAGGGTTGGTGCCCCATCGGTGGTACGTCCATCGGCGCCCCCCTAGTGAGCGCCCTGGTGGCCACCGGCGCACAGGTGTGTGGCACGTCGCGACTGGGCTTCCTCAACCCCACCCTCTACAACATCGCGCGCACCGCTGGCCCCTTCGTCGACGTGACCACGGGCAACAACGACCTCTTCGGCACCGGCGTCTACACCGCGGGCGTGGGATACGACATGGCGTCGGGACTGGGGAGCCCCAGCACCACGTTCATCAACGACCTGTGCCCGAGTCCGGCGACCCCCGCGCGCAGCTCGCTCGTCGCCACCACCAAGCAAACCTTCGTCGCCACGCCCTCGCACTTCACCGTGTCCTTGCGCGACGCCCACGGCAACCGAGTGGTGAACGCCCTCGTCGTCGTGTCGGCGAAGGCCTCGAGCGGGAGTATCGTCATCGATTCGGACCGCTCGAGCATCCACAACGGGGGTGCCCTCTACACCGTGGCCAGCGACCAGAGCGGTAACGCGTCCTTCACCCTGCAGAGCTCGCTACCCGGACCCGTCACGCTCACCGTGAAGTACAACGGAGCGACGCTCTTCACCAAGACGGTGGTCGTGCACCCGATGCCGCTCAGCCAGCAGAAGCCCCTCACTCCGCGTGTCACCGCCGTCGCGGCGCGCTCCAAGGAGATCATCCTGACGATCGCGCCGCGTGGCGCCAACACCCCCTTCGTGCAGGCACTGCAGGTCAGTATCGATGGCGGGACCACGTGGCACTCGTATCCCGCACATTCGACCACGATCACGGTGACGAACTTGAAGGGCGCCACCAAGTACGTGTTGTACGTGCGCGCGGTGAACTCCAACGGTTACAGCCCCTCGTCACCGCCGATACGCGCGACCGCACTTTCCTAGCCCGGTTTCGCCCAGCGTGACTACTAGGCTGGAAGCGCACGTTCTCGAGCGAGGATCGACCCCATAGGCAAAGGACGCGAGTGAGGTTACGACGAACTACCCTGGTGGCCAACGTCGTCATCATCGGCGCGACGATCCCCGCGATCGCCCTTCCCACCAAGGCACCCATCGGTACCGCGTCCCCGGTCTACGAATACGTGAACGCCGGACCAACCACCTGGAGCACGAAACCGATTGCCAATCTGTTCGGCGGGCACCACCTCCTGGGCAACGTCCACGCGGTCTCGGGTGACGGCGAATTCGCACTCGCGGCGCGCCTCGACAACGGTGACCTCGGCCTCTACGTACGCAACGCGAACGGCACGAACTCCTTCCGCGACGTCACCTCCTTGACCGGCGCACCGACCGCCGCCACCGATCCCAACATCTTCCTCGACCCGTGGGGCAACGTCGGACTCCTCTACGTCAGCGCCCGGGGACGTCTCATCATGATCTCCACCGCCGCCGCGCAAAGCCCCCGCCGCGCCCACGTGCTCACTCGCGCCAGTGCCTTCGGCTTCAACATCACCAACCTCACCCTGGCCACCCACGTCCCCATGAGCACCAGCGTTCCGGCCATCACCGTCTCGGGGACATCGGCCCTCGTGGTGGACCGTTCGACCAAGGACGCGGCGATCAGCATCCCGGTGCGATGGTCGCAGGAATCGGTGCCCCCGGTCGTCGGGTCGGCCACCAACGTCAGCAGCGCCACCAACACCACCACCCTGGCGAGCGACCCCGTCAGCTTCGCCACCACCACGAGCGCCTTCGCCGCGACCACGGCCAACGGACACGTCGAGTTCTATTCACTGGGCGCTTCGGGCGCGTGGAGCGCCACCGACCTCACCAAACTCGTGTCCAGCCCGATCAGCATCGGACCCCTCTCCGCCGCGGCCAACGGGGCCAACCTCTACCTGGCCAGCCTCACCGGGACTGGGCACGTGCAACTCTTCACCATGTCGGCCACGAGCGCCACGCAGGTGGCGCTCGGACTCTCCGCGCACCTGGCGAGGCCGTCGGTTAAGTCGGCCCGGGTCGCGTCGCCGTGGAAGTACAGCGACCTCACCCAGCTGATCGTGGGGTCGCCAGCGTGGGAGGGGCAGATCTTCCTCAGCGCCACCGCCACGAAGGTCGACGTCGCCGGTCGCGCGGCGAACTGGGGAGACCTCTACGACTACACCGGCCTCCTGGCCAAGTCCACGTGGACCTCGGCGGACGTCTCGCTCGACTCCAGCGCGACGAACTCGGTCGCCGCGGGGGTCACCGGCGTCCTCGACGGGTCGATACTGCGCCTCTTCGCGGTGAGCGCCGGCGTCATCACCCAAGGCGGCGTCGGGGTCTACGCCATCCCCTACCAGGACTGGGGTCGCGCCATC
>JAJZFO010000076.1 GCA_021805305.1 Actinomycetes bacterium
TTCGCGACCACGCAACGACATGGAGCGAGAACGTGGGCGCGGCGCGATGACCCTCGCGCTACGCGTGGAGCACCTGCGCAAGTCCTACGGAGCCGTCGCGGCCCTCGACGACGTCAGTTTCGAGGTCGAGCGCGGCGAGGTCTTCGCGCTCCTCGGCCCCAACGGCGCGGGCAAGACCACGTCGATCGAGATTCTCGAGGGCTTCATCGCGCGTGACGCGGGAAGCGTCGAGGTGCTCGGCGTCGACCCGGGAGATCGCCAGCACCTGCGCGGGCTGCGCGACCGGATCGGCGTCGTGCTCCAGGAACTGGCGGTCGAATCCTTCTTCACCGTGCGCCAGGTGCTCGAGCGCAACGCCGGTTTCTATCCCCATCCCCGCGACGTCGAGGAGGTGATCGACATGGTGGGGCTGAGCGAGAAGAGCGACGCCAAGGTGAAGCGGCTCTCCGGAGGTCAGCAGCGTCGCCTCGACATCGGTCTCGGCATCGTCGGAAATCCCGAACTACTGTTCCTCGACGAGCCAACGACGGGACTGGACCCCGCGGCTCGGCGCACGACCTGGGACCTCATCCGCCACCTGGCCGCCGAGGGCACGACGGTGCTGATGTCGAGCCACTACATGAACGAGATCGAAGCGCTCGCCCAGCGAGTGGCCGTCCTCTCGCACGGGCGGGTCGCGGCGCTCGGAGCCACCGCGACCTTGGGGGGTCGGGACCGCAGCGAGGCCACGATCCGCTTCACCCTTCCCAGTGGCGTCGCCGCGAGCGACCTGCCCATCACCCCGTGGCGCGTCGAGGGTGACACCGTCGAGGTCCGCAGCGACGACGAGTTGAGGGCCCTGCACGCGCTCACCAGTTGGGCCCTCGAGGGGCACATCGCCGTCACGGGTCTGAGCGTGGCACGTGAGACGCTCGAGGACATCTACCTCGCCCTCACCCGCGGTGACCGCGCCGAGATCGACGAGGAGCCCGACGACACGAAGGCGAGGACACCGTGAGCACCGACGTTCGCCCGGCGCCGCAGCGCAGTCGGTTCTCCGACCTGCGCCTGGTGGCCCATCAAGTCAAGTACGAGCAACTCGCCTTCTGGCTGAATCGGGTCGGTGCCGTCTTCACCGTAGGGTTCTCAGTCGTCTTCCTCGTCATGCTCGGAGCCAGCGCGGGGAACCAGAAGGTCCAGAGTCTGGGCGACATCTCGCTCGTGAGCTATTACGTGCCCGGCTTCATCGCCTACGGCGTCATGGCGGCCGGCTTCACGACCTTGTCGGTGACCCTCGTCGTGCGACGTGAGACGGGACTCCTCAAGCGACTGCGTCTCAGTCCGGTGCCGACCTGGGTGCTGATCTCCTCGATCCTCATCAGCACGGCGATCATCACCCTCGTCCAGGCCCTCCTGCTGGTGGTGATCGGTCGCTACGGCTATCACGTCGCGTTCCCCTCCTCGTGGCTCGCGCTGCTCGTCGCGGTGATCGTGGGCATCCTCGGCTTCGCGGCCATGGGGGTCGCCATCAGCGCCGTGGTGCCCAACCAGGAGTCCGCCGGCCCGGTGACCAGCATCGTCTTCTTCGTCCTGCTCTTCCTCGCCGGATTGTGGTTCCCCCTCCCCCCCAATTCGGGACTGGCGAAGTTCTCGAACTATCTCCCCGTGCGACACCTCATCATCGCCATGGACCACGCCTTCGGGGTCCCGCGCGGTGCCACGCCCTGGGCCTGGCACGACCTGCTCGTCGTCGCCCTCTGGGGCGCGGGGGCGACCCTCGTCTCCCTACGCCGGTTCCGCTGGGCGCCGCGTCGGGTCTAGGTCGCGCCTCGCTACGATGCGAGGCACCCTCGAGGGATCGCCGTGGGGCCCGTCGTTCGGGTCGAAATGACGACTATTTCGACATACCAACGTGCGACGCGTACAATTCACTCACCATGAGTCGTCGTATCTCGTCGTCCACGCCCGAGGAGGTTCTGCAGGCGGAGGCGGACATCCGTCGGCGTCTCGAGGACCGCGAGTTCGACTTCGTGGCCATGAGCGCGGTCTCCAACGTCTACCGCGCCGGCACCGCCGTTCGCAACCACATGGAACGCACCGTGCTGGCCGAGTACGAGCTGAGTTGGGTCGCCTTCACGGTGCTGTGGGTCCTGTGGATCTGGGGCGCTCAGGAGACGGGGCACGTGGCCGAGGAGGCCGGCGTGACCAAGGGCACGCTGACCGGGGTCATCAAGACCTTGCAGAGTCAAAAACTCATCAAGCGCACTCCCCACCGCGACGACAAGCGCCGCGTCTCGATCTCACTGAGCGCACGGGGTCAGCGCGTGATCAGCGAACTCTTCCCCGCCTTCAACCAGCACGAGGTGGCCGCGGTGAGCATTCTCAGCCCCGCCGAGCAGCGAGAACTCGCGCGCCTCCTACGAAAGGTGACCCACCACGTCTCCACGGAGCCGGTGGACTGAACGAGCGGGGCCCCAACACCCCAACACCCCGGACCAAGTGACCGAGTGGCCGAGGGACCGAATGGCCGCGGCGCGTCAGCGCGAGGCCGCGTCCTCGGTGGCGATCAGGTGACGCGCGGCGCGCGCCTCGTCGACTCGTGACACCGGCGTCGACTGCGGGGCGCGGTGCAGACCTTCGGGGTCGTCCTGGGCC
>JAJZFO010000248.1 GCA_021805305.1 Actinomycetes bacterium
CGCCGAACTTACGACCATGATGAGTGATGTCGAGCAGGAGTCGGAGAAGGTGACCCGTTCGGCGTGAGTCTCTTCGCGGACGACGCGAGTCGTCGTCACCCCAGTTTCCGCGCGGCGCCCGAAGGGAGGTTCGCCAACCTCTCCGAGATGGTCTTCGCCAGCCTCCTCACCCTCTACGGAGTCACCTGGCTCTACGAGCCGCTCGAGTTTCCCCTCGCCTGGGACGAGTACGGCGTCCCCACGCGGGCCTTCCGCCCGGACTTCTATCTGCCCGACACCGCGACCTTCATCGAGCTCACGGTCCTCGAGCAACGCCTCGTCACCCGCAAGAACCGTAAGGTCCGCGAGTTCCGCTCCCTCTACCCCGAAGTGTCCCTGCAGGTGGTCTACCGCAGCGACTTCCTCGCCCTGGCGGAGCGTCACGGCCTGCGGGCGGACGCCATCGTGCAGCGGGCGGCGTAGGGTGGCGCCGATGGAGAACCGCCGACCCTTCCTCTACGACGAGCACGTGGCCCTCGGGGCCAAGATGGTGCCCTTCGGAGGGTGGGAGATGCCCCTGTCGTATCAAGGTGGCACGGTCGCCGAGCACTTGGCGTGTCGAAGCGACGCCGTGGTCTTCGACGTCTCGCACCTAGGGACGGTGCGCTGCGACGGGCCCGGGATGTTCGAAGCGCTCCAGGGCACCTTGACCAACGACCTGAGGAAGATCGCGCCGGGTAGGGCGCAGTACACACACCTGCTCAACGACGACGGTTTCGTGGTGGACGACATCATCGTGTGGTGGCACGGGCCCGACGAGTTCGACGTGATGCCCAACGCCTCGAACACCTCGGGAGTCACGGCCGCGCTCCCGGGACGCGACGTCACCGCCGAGCGAGTGGTCCTCGCCGTGCAGGGCCCCCAGGCCCGGGCCCGGGTCGCGCGCTGGGACGAGCGCATCGCCCAGGTCCCTCGCTTCGGGGTGCGCCGTTACGATGTCGCCGGCGTGCCGGTGCGCGTGGCCGGGACCGGTTACACCGGTGAGGACGGGCTCGAGATCGCCGCGCCCAACGAGGTGGCGCGCGAGGTCCTTGAAGGGTTGCTAGACGCCGGGGTGACCCCGGCGGGACTGGGCGCGCGCGACACGCTGCGCCTCGAGGCGGCGTTGCCGCTCTACGGGCACGAGCTCTCGTTGGGCTCGACGACGTTGGAGGCGCGTCTGGGGTGGGTGCTGGGTTGGCAGAAGGACGACTTCCGCGGTCGCGCGGCCGTGCTGGCCGAACGTGAGCGCGGGGTGAGGCGCCTGTTGACCGGGGTGATCGCCGACGGACGCCAACCGCTGCGCGACGGCGGCGAGGTGGTCGTCGAGGGCCGCTCGGTGGGCACCTTGACCTCGGGGAACTACTCGCCGAGCCTCGAGCGCGGCATCGGACTCGGCCTGCTACAGGGCGATCTGGCGCCGGGCACCCGCGGGGTGGTCGCTCTGCGGGGTCGCGAGATCGCGGTCACGGTGTGTGACCTGCCCTTCGTGAGAAAGGCGTCGACCGGTGGCTGACTACCTCCCACACACTCCCGAGGAGACGCAGCAGATGCTGGCGTTCCTCGGCATGGAGTCCTTGGACCAGCTCTTCGCGCACATCCCGGCGTCGGTGCGCTTGGCCCAAGGTCTCGACCTCGCGCCGGGGATGAGCGAGCCCGACGTGGCCGCGGTCTTCGCCGAGTACACCCGGGCCAATCGGGGTCAGCTCGCGAACCTCACCTGCTTCGCGGGCGCGGGCGCTTACGACCATGAGGTGCCCGCGGTAGTGAAGATGCTCAGTTCGCGCTCGGAGTTCGTGACCGCCTACACGCCCTATCAGCCCGAGGTGGCCCAGGGCGTCCTCCAGGCCATCTTCGAGTTCCAGACGATGGTCTCGCGCCTGAGCGGACTGCCCATCGCCAACGCGTCACTCTACGACGGGGCGACGGCCCTCGTGGAGGCGGTCAACATGGCCGCCGGCGCGACGCAGCGTCAGAAGCTGGTGGTGTCCTCGGGCGTGCACCCGCACTGGCGCGAGGTGGTGTCGACGTTCGCGCGCGGCACCGGACACGAGGTGGTGGTCGTGCCCCTCAAGAACGGCGTGAACGACTTCGACGCCGTCGACACCTCCGACGCCGCCGCCGTGGTCGTGGCCTACCCGAACTACCTCGGGGTTCTCGAGGATCTGAGCGCGGCCCGGACGCTCGCCACGTCGCGCGGGGCGCTCTTCGTGGTCTGCGGCGACCCCGTGGCCTCGGGCGTGCTGCGCACCGCGGGGGAGTGGGGGGCCGACGTGTTCGTCGGCGAGGGACAACCACTGGGGACGGCGCTGTCCTTCGGCGGCCCCTTCCTCGGCCTGTTCGCCTGCACCCTCGAGCAGATCCGCCGACTGCCCGGGCGCATCGTCGGCGAGACCGTCGACTCCAACGACCGGCGGGCCTTCGTCACGACGCTGCGCGCGCGAGAACAGGACATCCGCCGTGAGAAGGCGACCTCGAACGTCTGCACCAACCAGACCCTGATGGCCGTCACCGCGGCGATCCAGTTGGGATGGCTCGGGACCCAGGGCTACGCCGAGATCGCCACGCGTTGCGCGCAGGGCGCGCACTACCTCCAGGGACGCCTCCTCGAGG
>JAJZFO010000271.1 GCA_021805305.1 Actinomycetes bacterium
CGGCTGGATCCGCGAGACCCGCCGCGTGGCGGCGTCCTCGAGGACGCCCTCGACGGTGTCGTACGCGTCCAGGCTCCGCAGTGTGCGCACGGTGGGTACGAGCATGTCCCACTCGCCCGCCGCGACGCGCTCGAGGGCGCCGCGGGCGCTCGTCCACACGTGTTCGACAATCTCGCCCTCGTCGACCAACACGGGTTGGTCCGCCGGCGCGCGCGCCACGAAGAAGCGGGTGTCGAAACGTCGGGGCCGTCCCTCGGGCGTCACCCAGTGGGCGAGGTACTCGAGTTCGCCCAGCGCGAGGCGCAGACCCTCGCGATCGAGCAGGTCCGGCCACGACACCGCCCCGTCGCGCACTTGGGCGCGCCAGCGCGTCACCTCGACGTGGGTCGGGGGCGGCGCGGCGTCGGCGGCGGCGCGCACGAGGAGGAGTCCCGCCTCCTCGAAGAGTTCGCGCACGGCGGCGCAGTAGTACGCCAGGGCCCCGTCGGCGAGGTCGAGTCGGCGCGCGGCCGTCGCGACGTCGCGCCCCACGACCAGGCCGCGACGCAGCACCTCGTAATCGATTTCGTCGACGCTGCCCCCGGGGAAAACGTGCGCGCCGGGCGCCGCGGCGACGCGCGCGCTGCGACGCAACATAAGAATTTCCAGCAACCGGTTTTGGTTGCGGATTATGACAATTGTGGCCGCCGGGCGAGGCGTGATGTACTCCACGTGCGAACCTCCTCGCCCTCGACGCGAATCGCGTGGCGCGGACGTCAACTAAGTTTGTGAGACCAACTGGACCCAAGGAGCATTGTGGCCAAGACCGTGTCTGTCACCAAAACTACCCCCCGCCCGGCGGCCGCCGCGGGTGGTCGACCCGCGGGTCTCTTGACGTGGGTGGCGGTCGGCGTCGTCGTGGTCGTGGTCGCGGCGCTGGTCCTCGTCAAGGTCCTCTCGGGGGGGCCCACGTCCACTAACTCCGGCGCGTGGGTGGCTACCGACCCCACCACCGCCGCCGAGGTCACCAGCGTGCCCGCGGCGACCTTCAACGCCGTCGGGGTCTCGGCGGGGGCCAGCGTCACCGCCCCCCTCGCGCTGAAGGGCCAGCCCGCCCTCACCGCGAAGCTCGCCAACGGGACGACCGTGCCCGAGGTCCTCTACGTGGGTGCGGAGTACTGCCCCTTCTGCGCCGCCCAGCGGTGGGCCACCATCGCGGCACTCGGACGCTTCGGCACCTGGTCGGGCCTCGGCAACACCGAGAGCTCGTCGGTGGACGTCTACGCCAACACGCCGACCTTCACCTTCTTGAAGGCGAAGTTCACGTCGAAGTACCTCGCCTTCCGCGGCGTCGAGACCTTGAACAACGTGTACAACGCCAATAACAACCCGCCCTACGGCAAGTTGATGTCCCTCACGCCCGCCGAATCGGCCCTGTTCGCCAAGTACGACACGTCGAAGTACATCAACATGAGTTCGAGCAACGACGGCGCCATCCCCTTCATCTCGATGGGGAACAAGTTCCTCGTCTCCGGGGCGAGTTACAACCCCGGCGTGCTGACCGGACTGTCGCGCACGCAGATCGCCCAGAACCTCTCGGCGCCCTCGAGTCCCCAGACGACGCTGATCATCACCTCGGCCAACGAGCAGACGGCTGCCCTGTGCCAGTTGACCAAGCAACAGCCGAGCGCCGTGTGCAACTCCAGCGGGGTCTTGGCCGCGAAGAAGCTCATGAAGCTCTAGATGTCGCGCGTCCTGGCGCCGGTGCCTCGCTGGGCGGTCTACTCCACGTGGCTGTTGAGTCTGGTGGGGTTGGGTTTGGCGGTGTACCTCACGGTCGCGCACTTCGCGGGTTCCCAGATTCTCGCGTGCTCGGATTCGGGACTCGTGAACTGCGCCAAGGTCACCACCTCGGCGCAGTCGTACTTCCTGGGCGTGCCCGTCGCGGTCCTGGGACTGGCGAGCTTCGTCGTCTTCTCGATCATCAATTCGCCCTGGGCGTGGCGCTCGAGCAATTACGCGGTGCACGTGGGACGGGTGGCGTTGTCGGTGGGCGCGATGGCCTTCGTCCTGTGGCTGATCTACGCGGAATTGATGATCATCAACAACATCTGCCTCTACTGCACGGGCGTGCACGTCGTGACCTTCGCGATCTTCGTCGTGATGATGCGCGTGGCGCCCGCTCAACTGGGCGCGAGCCGCTCAGCGGCGCAGTAGCGCGCGACGCTCGAGTTCGGTGAGCCCGCCCCAGATACCGTAGGACTCGCGCTGGGCCAGAGCGGTCGACAGGCAATCCTCGCGCACCGGACAGTCGGCGCAGAGTTGTTTGGCCTGGCGTTCGCGGCGGGCGCGCACCTCTTTGGTTTCGAGCACGTCGGGTGAGAAGAACAACAGATTCTCGATGCCCCGACACGCCGCCGCATCGGACCATTCGGCTCGCAGTAAGGCCATTGCCAACCCCTCACATCTTCGGACTCTCGCAGACTACCTACGCCGGCGTGCAAAGGCAAAATCCCCACCGTCGGGTCACCGTCTCCCTCGCCGGGTACCGGGCGCCTTGCTACGCTGACGTCGTGGCCTACGTTCTCCTCGCCAGTGATGTCCCCTCCCTACGCGCCGAATTGCGCGCGATGCTCGAGGCTCCCGACGTC
>JAJZFO010000264.1 GCA_021805305.1 Actinomycetes bacterium
GTTCGTGATGGGCGCGTCGACCGCCGCGACGATCGGCATCGCGATCGTCTCAGCGGAGGTGGCGTCGTGTTGGGGAGCTCCGCACGACCAACAGAAATTGGCGTTGGCGTTGAGAATTTCTCCGCAGCGTCGACAGTTCATTCGCATCACACTACTTACGTTTTGGCCCGGTTGCCCGGGCTAGTTGTTCGTCAGTGCGCGGTACGCGTCAGCGTCGAGGAGGCCGTCGAAATCGGTGCTGGCGACGGTCGAGATCTCGCAGAGCCAGCCGCCGCCGTAGGGGTCGGAGTTCACCAGTTCCGGCGAACTCGCGAGCGCGTCGTTGACCGCCACGACGGTCCCGGCAACGGGCGCGTAGATCTCCGACACCGACTTGGTGGACTCCACCTCACCCAACGTCGCTCCCGCGGCCACCTCAGTGCCCACCTTGGGGAGCTCCACGAAGACCACGTCGCCGAGGGCGTCCTGCGCGTAGTCGGTGATGCCCACGCGCACCACGCCGTCCGCCTGACGGGCCCACTCGTGGTCGGTGGAGTATCGAAGTTCAGAGGGAATCTGCATAGTACGAGAATCTACTTCAACCGACGTGCCGCGCGCCCGGTCGCGAGGGCGCGCGAGGCGGGCTTGACGTAGCCGAAGAAGACGATCCAGGCCAGGGTGAGGCCGCAGACCCCGTAGACCCAGGTCACGTCGCGCACGACGTGCTGCCAGCCCGCGAGGGGGGCGTGGTGCGCGTTGGTCGTCAACAAGAAGAGGGGGTAGGAGACCATCAGCATGAAGGTCGACACCTTGCCCCACCAGAGCACGTCAATGCGCGCCGCCCCGAGGGCCGCCAGCACGATGGTGATCACCGAGACGAGCACCTCGCGGGCCAGGGTGGCGCCGGCGAACCACCACGGGACCCCTCCGGCGATCGCCACCGAGACGAGGCCCACCATCACCAATATCCGGTCCGCGGTGGGGTCGAGGACCTTGCCCACCGTCGAGGTCTGGTCGAAGGTGCGCGCCAGCCAGCCGTCGATCCAGTCGGTGGCCCCGAGGAAACCCAACAGCCACGCCGCCCACGCCCGATGGTCCGTGGCGAAGAGCAGCCACAGAAAGACGGGGATGAGCGCGAGACGCACCAGGGTGACCAGATTCGCCCACGTGCGCCACCCCGCGTCGACCTCGCTCCCCATCCGCTGGAGAGTACTAGGCGACGGTGATGCTGGCGTCCAGGTACACGTCCTGGACGGCGTGCACGAGCGCGGCGCCCTCGTCGATGGGTCGCTGGAAGGCCTTGCGTCCCATGATCAGACCCTGACCGCCGGCACGCTTGTTGATCACCGCGGTGCGCACGGCGCCAGCGAGGTCGTTGTTGCCCTTGGCCTCGCCCCCCGAGTTGATCAGTCCCACGCGTCCGGCGTAGCAGTTGACCACCTGCCAACGCGTCAGGTCGATCGGGTTGTCGGACGTGAGTTCGGAGTACACCTTGGGATTGGTCTTGGAGAACTTGAGGGCGTTGAAGCCACCGTTGTTCTCGGGCTGCTTCTGCTTGATGATGTCGGCCTCGATGGTGACACCGAGGTGGTTGGCCTGGCCGGTGAGGTCGGCCGCCACGTGGTAGTCGGCCTCGGCGGTCTTGAAGGCGTCGTTTCGCGTGTAGCACCACAGGACCGTGAAGAGTCCCAGGCGATGGGCCTCCGCGAAGGCGGCGGAGATCTCCTCGATCTGACGGATCGACCCCTCGGAGCCGAAGTAGATCGTGGCGCCCACGCCCACCGCGCCCAGGTCCGAGGCCTGCTGCACGGACGCGAACATCCGCTGGTCGTAGGTGTTGGGATAGCGGAAGAGGTCGTTGTGGTTGATCTTCACGATGAAGGGGATGCGGTGCACGTAACGTCGCGACACGATGCCCAGCGTCCCGAGCGTGGTGGCGATGGCGTTGCAGTCCGCGGCGATGGCGAGGTCGCAGAGGCGCGCGGGATCGAAGTACTCGGGGTTGGGCGAGAAGTTCGCCGCCGCGGAGTGTTCGATGCCCTGGTCGACCGGCAGGATCGACACGTAGCCCGTGCCCCCGAGTCGTCCGTGGTTGTAGAGGGTCCCGAGGTTGCGCAGCACCGTCGGCGTGCGGTCGCTCTGGGTGAAGATGTCCTGGATGAAGTTGGGCCCGGGGAGGGTCAACCAATCCTTGGGGAACGCCGTGGCGTGATGGTCGAGGAGTAGCGACGCGTCGTCGCCCAAGAGTGCGGCAATGTCCATGGCCCGAGTCTACCGGACGCCGCCTCGCCAGTCCCGGCGCGGACCCCAGCGCCCCTCCCCACTCGACGCCAGATCGTCACTACCATTCACGCGTGATCGGCGCCGGACCCGCGGCGGACACCCGTCGAGAGACCACCTGCGCACTCACGTGGGTAGTGCGTCCACGACACTCGATCACGTCGCCACCGGTGGGTGGGTCCGACCCGGGGCCACCGGCGACGGTCGAGATGACACCCGACGCCACTCGCGCGACGCCGCGGTCCGCCGTCGTCGCCCGACCCCACTGTCGGCCCCGCTCTGAGCCCTTCACCGAGCCCCGGGACCATCGTCCTTCAACGAGGTCGCGCTATTTGACGAGGTACCTCACGGTGCAGCG
>JAJZFO010000257.1 GCA_021805305.1 Actinomycetes bacterium
GATCACTAGGACATTGACGAGGACTGCGACTGTTGAGCACTACCACCGGTTCCCCACCGGTCAGCACTGGGGGATTTGCCGGCGCGTTGAATCGGGCGGTCGCCGAGCGACTCGACGCGGTCACCCTGCGCGCGGCCCGTCAACGTCTGCACGTCAAGGCCGTCATCATCTCCCTGTGGTACCTGACCAGTTTCGTCGGGGTGATCCTGGCGTCGGGGTGGCTCGAGGGTCTCGCGGCGTCAGCGTCCCTGTCGCTGTCCTTCGCCGCGGTCGGCTTCAACATCCAACACGACGCTCACCACAACACCTTCTTCGCCGCCTCGACCAAACGGCTCTCGCGCGCCAATCGCATCGTCGGCTGGAGCATGTTCGTCATCGGGGCCGACGCCAATCGATGGATCTATCGCCACAACACGCTGCACCACGGTTCGCCCAACGTGGTCGGCAGTGACTCGGACATCAACCTCGGCCCCCTCGCGCGCTTGGCCCCCTTTCAGCGTCGCTACTTCTGGCACCGGTATCAGCACATCTACCTCTGGCCCCTCTACTGCTTCACGGTGCTCGAGATCATGTTCAACGACGTCGCGACCCTCGTCGGCGCCTCGCGCCACTCGCGGTCCCGGCACTCGCGACTCAGTGAGGCGTCGATCGCCGTCCTCACCAAGCTGGCCTTCGTCACCGTGATGCTGGGCCTGCCCCTCCTGCGACACCCGCTCTGGGTGGTCCTCGTGGGGGCACTGGCCGTCATGTTCGCCGTGGGCTTCCTGCTCGGAATCGTCTTTCAGTCGGCCCACGTCGTCGAGGGCGCGGAATTCGCCCAGGCCGGATCGCGCCCGCCCTACCAGTGGCACGAATGGCAGGTGCGGTCTAGCCTCGACTTCTCCCACGGTGCGGGCCCGCTGAGCCGCCTCTTTCGCTGGTACGCCGGGGGCCTCGACCACCAGACTGAGCACCACCTGTTCCCGAGCGTGCCCCACACCGCCTACCCCCTCATCGCGCCGGTGGTGAGTCGGGTGTGCGCCGACTTCGCCATTCCCCGCCGCGTTCAACCGTCGTTTCACTCCGCCGTGGCCTCGCACTTCCGACACCTCCGCGCGATGGGCCGTCCGGCACCGACGGCGCCGACCGCCGTCGCGGCGGCGTCGGACGCGCAGACCCTCCCTCGACGCTGATCCCACCGTTACCCACTGGCCGAGTGCGGGTGTAATAGTTACACTAGTATCATAGTTATAGAAACATCACTTTCTAACGACGACGCCACCCCCCTCACGCGACGCCGGCGCGTCGGTGTCCTCCTCATCTGTTCGATGAGCCTGCTCATCGTCAGTCTCGACGTCACCATCGTGAACGTGGCCCTCCCCCAGATCGGCCGCAGCTTCCACGCCCCACTCTCGGGCCTGCAGTGGACGGTGGACGCGTACACGATGGTCCTGGCGAGTCTGCTGATGCTGTCGGGGTCGACCGCGGACCGCCTCGGCCGACGTCGCACGTTCGTCGTCGGGCTCCTCACCTTCAGTGCCGGTTCGCTACTGTGCAGCGTGGCGCCGACGTTGACCACGCTGATCATCTTTCGCATGATGCAGGCGGTCGGGGGATCGATGCTCAATCCGGTGGCCATGTCCATCATCACCAACACCTTCACCAACGCCCGCGAACGGGCCCAGGCCATCGGGGTGTGGGCGGCGGTGGTGGGCGTCTCGATGGCCCTGGGACCCGTCGTGGGCGGGGTCCTGGTGTCGTCGGTGGGGTGGCAGTCGATCTTTTGGATCAACGTGCCCATCGGCATCACGGCGGTGATCCTGGCCCTGCGCTTCATCCCCGAGTCCAAGGCCCACGTCACGCGCAAAGTTGACGTCCCCGGTCAGTTCCTGGTCATCGCGCTCCTCGCCTCGCTCACCTACGGCATCATCGAAGCGCCCACGCGGGGGTGGACCTCCGCGTGGATTACCGGGTCCCTGAGCACGGCGGTGCTCTCGCTCGTCGCCCTGCTCTACTGGGAGCGTCGGGTGCACGAGCCCCTGATCGACCTGCGTTTCTTCCGTTCCGTCCCCTTCCTGTCGGCCACCATCATCGCGGTGGCGTCCTTCGGCGCGCTCGGCGGCTTCCTCTTCCTCAACACCCTCTACCTCCAAGACGTCAAGGGACTGTCCGCGCTGCACGCCGGCGTGGACACGTTGCCGATGGCCCTCATGATCACGGTGCTGCCCCCGGTCTCGGGGCGACTCGTCGGACGGCGCAAGAGTCGCATCCCCCTGGTGATCGCCGGGCTCACGATGGCCGCGTCGTGCCTCATGCTGGTGGGCTTGAGCACGACCACGTCCTTCACGTGGCTCTTCGTTGCCTACGTCGTCTTCGGCGTCGGCTTTGGCTTCGTGAACGCGCCCATCACCGACGCGGCGGTGTCGGGCATGCCCCGGGCGCAGGCGGGCGTCGCGGCGGCCATCGCGTCCACGTCGCGACAAGTGGGCGCCACGCTCGGGGTCGCCGTCGTGGGCGCACTGGTCTCGGCGTCGATGGCCCGGGGCGGACACCTGAACTTCGCCCAGGCGAGTCGGGCCGGCTGGTGGACGCTCGCGGCGGGGGCCGGACTGGTCCTGGTGTTGGGATTCGTCG
>JAJZFO010000136.1 GCA_021805305.1 Actinomycetes bacterium
CCCAGAGCGGGCGAGCCTTCGAGACCTACGGCGAGGACCCCTACCTGGCGAGCGCTATGGGCGTCGCGGCGATCCAGGGGATCCAGTCGACGGGCGTCATGGCCCAGGCCAAGCACCTGGGCGCCTACACCCAAGAGAACGCCCGCGCGCGCATCAACCAGGTGGTCGGCGCGCGAGCGATGACCGAGCTCTACGACGCGCCCTTCGCCGCCGCGGTGAGGACGGCGCACGTGGCGTCGATGATGTGCGCCATGGGTAGCGTCAACGGCCTCAACACCTGTTCGACGCCCTCGCTCTACGCGGCCCTCGCCGCGTGGGGTTTCCCGGGATTCGTGCGCAGTGACTACGCGGCGGTCGAGGTGCCCGCACCCGCCTTCCACGCCGGCATGAGCCTCATCAAACCGGCCAGCGCCGCGCAGATCTCGGCTCTGATCTCCCAGGGTCGACTCCACGTCACCGCCCTGCGCCACGCGGTCGCGGCGGTGCTCACCGAGATGTTCGCCTACGGACTGATCAGTGGGCATCCACGCACGCTGCGACTCACGGCGGTGGCGACCTCGCCGGCGCATCAGAACGTCGCGCTCGCCGCGGCGCGTCAGAGCATCGTCGTGTTGAAGAACGTCGGCGCGGTCCTGCCGCTCCCCGCGAATCTGTCGTCGTTGGCGGTGATCGGCGTCGACGCCTTCGACGCGGTCACCACCCGTGGTGGTGGTAGCTCCGGGGTGCACGCCTCACACCTGAGCACCCCCCTCACCGCTCTGCGTTCGCAGCTGCCCCACACCCGCGTCACCTATTCACCGGGCGGACTGGCGGGCCTCGAATTCGATCCACTCAACGCCTCAGACGTCACCGCGGGCAAGGCCCCGCCCTCGGAGGTGCCGATCGTCGCGCCCGGCGAGGCGGGCAAGGGCGACATCGCCATCGATTACGCCAAGGCCGTGACGCGCGACGCCCTGACCGCGACCGCCCCGGGGACCGGCGAGGGTTGGAGCAGTTGGGACGTCACCTTCGTCGCCAAGAAGACCGGCACCTACGTGCTGGGCCTCGAGGACATCGGCGACACGTGGCTGACCCTCAATGGCGCAACGGTCATGGCGGACCGCGGCATCCACGGCCCCTACCCGCAGTCCACGTCGGTGCAGCTGCGCGCGGGCGCCTCCTACACGGTCCAGGCGCGATGGTTCGCCCTCAACGCCAGCGTCACGCCGCGCTTTGGCATCGACTACGTCCAGCCCCAGATCAACGCGGCCGTCGCCGCGGCCCAGAAGGCGCGCGTCGCGGTGGTCTTCGCGAGCAACCTGCTCACCGAGGGAGCGGACATGCCCTCGCTCTCCCTGCAGGGAGACCTCGACGCCCTGATCGAGGCCGTCGCCGCGGTGAACCCGCGCACGGTGGTCGTGCTCAACACCGGGGGTGCGGTGCTGACGCCCTGGCGCACGCAGGTGGCCGGCGTCGTCGAGGCGTGGTATCCCGGCGAGCAAGGGGCTCAGGCCATCGCCCAAGTGCTCAGCGGGGTGGTGGACGCGACCGGACGCCTCGCGCTCACGATGCCCGCGTCGGCGAGCGCGACCCCCGCGTCGACGCCCGCGCAGTTCCCGGGACAGCGCGGCGTGGTCTCCTTCGGGGGGCTCAGCGACATCGGCTATCGCTGGTACCAGGCGAACCAGGTCACCCCGGCCTACCCCTTCGGCTTTGGACTCAGCTACAGCACCTACCGCTGGAGCGCGGTGCACGTCTCGCGCAACTCCCGCGGGGTCCAGGTGGCCCTCGACGTGACCAATACCGGGCACCGCGCGGGCGCGGACGTGGTCGAGGTGTATGTGGCCTACCCGAGCGGGGTCGGGGAAGCGCCCGAACAACTTCGCGGCTTCGACAAGGTCCAACTCGCGCCGGGGGCGACGCGTCGCGTGGTGATCGAGCTGCCCACGTCGGCGTTCACCTACCTCGCGTCACGCACGATGGTGCTCGCGCAGGGTGCCTACCGCGTCAGCGTCGCGACCTCGAGCGCCGACGTCATCGCCAGCCAGACGATCCAGTTCAAGTAGGCCCGTCGGCCTCGCCTCGCCCTCCGAGGCGCGTGCGCCTGGCATCGGAGGTCGCGGTGGCAGATGGACGCCATCTGTGCGGGCGCGGTAATGATGCGTCGCGCCACGCCATAGGCACCTGATGAGCGAATTCTTATGCGGGTCCACAACGAAATTTAATGCTTTTCACAGATGCTGGATTAGCCTGACCACCCGCCGGGAGAGGCAGGAACGAACGAACACGACAAAGAAAGGAATCTCACCAGTGGCTTCAGTCCAGCGCGGTGCGACGGCGACGTCCGGGCGACGCGTCAACTCGCGTTCGCGTCGGGCTTTGGTCGCGACACTCGTGGTGGGAGTGGTGAGCCTTCTGGCGCCCTCGTTCTCCCCGGTCGTCGGCGCCTCCTCGAGAGCGCGCGTCGGCGTCGCACCCACGCCCCAGTGCCCCTGGATCTCTGAGAGCGCGCACCATCGCGGGACCGCGCGCCAGTGGGCCGAGCAGGTGGCGTCACGGATGACGCCCGATGAGCTCGCCAATTTCGTGGTCCTGCAGACCCGCGCGGGCATCGAGAACTTCAACGTCGGCGTT
>JAJZFO010000091.1 GCA_021805305.1 Actinomycetes bacterium
TCTCACGTACTCGACCAGTTTACTCGGCCGTTTTCCGGGACCGACCGTCACCTCAGTAGCATGAACTGGTGGACGAATTCCACCAACTACGCCCATCGCCCCTCGGCGGGACTTTTCCGCGCGATCGGGGCCCCACCGAGGTCACGGCGCGACGCGCGCTCGCGCGTTGTCGCGTCATGATGGCGCCCGAGACCACCGCCGCCATCGCGTCCAACGCGACCGCCAAGGGTGACGTCCTGGCGACGGCTCGAGTGGCGGGAATCCAAGCGGCCAAGGCGGCGGCGACGTTGCTGCCGATGGCGCACCCGGTGCTCGTGGGTAACGTCTACGTCAACTTCACCATCGCCGACAACTTCATCGAGGTCGAGGCCGGGGTGGACACGGTGGACCGCACCGGGGTGGAGATGGAAGCGCTGGTGTCGGTGACGGCGGCCGCGCTGACCGTGTACGACATGTGTAAGTCGATCGATCGCTCCATGACCATCGAGAACGTCGCCCTCTGGGAGAAGTCCGGGGGGCGCTCGGGTCCCTGGCGGCGCAGCGCCGCCGAGGGCTCCCTCGCCGACGGCCCCTCGTGAGCGGCGACGAGTGGGCGACCCGCTACCCTTCACGATGATGGAGAATTCGAATGAGTAGTCCGCGCGCCGGCGCCGAGCCGAGTCGCGAGCGTGTCGTCGCCCTGGTGTTGTTGTTGCAGCGGGCCCACGACGACGCGCGGCCCCTGACCCAGGACGAGATAGTGCGTGACCTCAAGGTTGACGAGTATCCGGCGACGTCGAAATTCCCGAAGAAGGTGGTGGCCTACGCGGGTCACGCCGCCGCCGTACGCCAAAAGTTCGAACGCGACAAGGCGCGCATCCGCGACCTGGGATTCCAGATCGAGACGGTGACCCGCGCCGACGATCTCGTGGGCTACCAGATCGATCCCCGTAGCGGCTACGCGCCACCGATCCACTTCACCCCCGCGGAACGCCGCGTCGTCGCCACGGCGCTCGGCTTCTGCGGCTTCGGAAAGTCGGGCGCCTTCAGCGTCTTCAATGAGGGCCCCGCGGGCGACGGTGGCCTGGAGTTCTCGGCGTTCCTCACGCCGGTCATTCGCGCCATCAAGTTGCGACGTCGGGTGAGTTTCGGCTACCAATCGTCAGTGCGCAAGGAGCGGGTGGTCGAACCACTGGAGATCCTGCACGAGGCCGGGCGCTCCTACCTGGTCGCGCGCGAGGTGGGTGCCGGACTCATCAAGGGCTACCGTTTCAGTCGCATGACTTCGATGCCGGTGGTCTTGACGGAGGGCTTCCGCGTGGACGAGGTGACCGCGCAACTCGCGGATTCGTGGCGCCCGCAATATCAGAAGCGCCCGTCGCCCATCGACGTCGTCGTACTGACCAATCGCGACTACGCCGACCTACTGGTGCGCCAGTACCCGGGGGCGACGGCCGCGACGAAGAAGGATGGGCGCGTGGAAGTGGGCATGAGCTTTGACAACCCCCACGCGGCGTTGCGTTTCGTGCTCGAAGGGGCCGAGCGCGTCCGACTCGACAGTCCCAAGTCGCTGGTGAAGGACGTCAAGGCGTGGTTGGGTCGCGTCAATCGGGGTTCGGCGCCCGACGCGTCGCAGATCACCTTCGCGGCCCCCGCGACCGGTGACGTCTTGGGCCAGACCCTCCAGCTGCTGCACGCGGTCTACCACGCCCCGGACGGGCTTCGCGTCTCGGAGCTCGCCCGGCGGTTCTCCCTCGCGCCCGACGCGGTCCGTTCGATCATGGGCCGCTTGGTGACGATGGAGCCGATGGTCAACGCGTCGGACTCGGTCATGGCGTTTCCCGCGCGGGTCATCAAGGACTGCGACGACTGGGACCACGAGGACACCGACGATTCGACCTACCGGGCGGAATTCGTGGGCGACGAGGACGAGCCGTCCCCCTTCATGTGGCGCGACCTCTTCGAACTCAACGTCGCCCTGCGCGAAGCGTCGCGGCTCTTCGACGATCCGGCGATCCACTCGGCGATTGACAAGATCGAGGACGTAACCAGTCACTTCGTGCGCGTCGAGCACCCCCGCAACGAGCAACTGCTCTCGCAGGTCTACGAGGCCGTCACCCACCACGAACAATTGAAGATCGCGTACGCCTCGGGCACCTCGGACGTCGCGGAGGAACGCTGCATCGAGCCCTCCGAGGTCAAAGTGCTCAACGGGCACACCTACGTTCGCGCCTACTGTCTGACCCGCCACGACTGGCGAACCTTTCGCGTGGACCGCATCGCGACGATACTGGCCAAGTCCCCCGTCACCGAGGAACGAGGGGCCGATCCCGTCGCCCATTGGCTGACGGCGGTGGGTAACGAGGGTGACGAGGTGGTGGTCGTGCTCGAGGGATCGGCCCGGTACCTCTTCGAGCCGCTACCCGGCGCGCAGTGGGCCAGCCTGGCCGACGGGCGTCACGCCGTGCGCTTTCGCGTCGCGGACTCCAATTTCCTCGATCACCTGATGATCCTGGCCGGTGAGGGGGCCGTCGTGGTGAGCGACCGCTATTCGCGCGCGGGGCACGACCTCGCGGCGCTACTCCTGAGTCAGCTCTAGACGACCGTTGGGCCTCGAGGAGGCCCGGTGTTA
>JAJZFO010000156.1 GCA_021805305.1 Actinomycetes bacterium
CTTCTCGCGAGGTCCGATGAGGGCCACGTCCTCGACCAACGCGGTGGGCACCGCTCGGATCGCCTCGTTCCTGGCGCCCGCGAGGTAGAGCGACTGGATCGTGGCGCACTGCGACTCATAGCCCAGGCGAGCGACCACATCGAAGTGGAAGTTGGAGTCTCGCGCGCCCATGCCGCCGATATAGAGGGCCAGAGTGGGTCGCAGGAGGTCGGCGCACGCCTCGACGTCGTCACCGATGATCACCGGCAGGAGCGAGACGACCTCGAACGTGGAGAGGCCCTGATGACGACTGGTCGATCGGGCGAATCCCTCGGCGAGGGCCCGGCGATAGAACGCGTCACTCTTGGGGGAGAACCACAGGGGCAGCCAGCCATCGGCGATCTCGGCGGCGAGTGCGACGTTCTTCGGGCCTTCGGCGGCCAGCATGATCGGGATGTCGCGGCGCACGGGATGGACCGTGGACTTGAGCGCCTTGCCCAGACCCGACCCACCTTCGAGCGGGAGACGGTAGAACTCACCCTCGTAGGCGACCGGCGCCTCGCGCGCGACCACCTGGCGGACGATGTCGAAGTACTCGCGCGTGCGCGCGAGTGGGCGGGCGAAGGGCTGCCCGTACCAACCTTCGACCACCTGGGGGCCCGACGCGCCCAGGCCCAGGATGAACCTGCCCCCACTCAGGTGATCCATGGTGATCGCGGCCATGGCGCTCGCCGTGGGACTGCGCGCGGACATCTGCATGATGGCCGTCCCCAGGCGTACGTGTTGCGTCCTGGCACCCCACCACGCCAGGGGCGTCAGCGCGTCCGAACCGTAGGCCTCCGACGTCCAGACCGAGTCGAAGCCCATCTGATCGGCGAGCACGACGTCATCGACGACGCCCGCCGGAGGACCCGCCGACCAGTACCCCGTGCTCAGCCCCACCCTCACGACACTCCCCCTCACGGCGCACCCGCGTTTGACACTCCTGAGCGCCGGTGCTTCGGGCGAATCCGGTCCGCAGCAGGCGACCCACGACGGGTAAGGTCAGACTATCGCGAGCAATGAGGGGCACTCGATGGACGGGCGAGAACACGTGGCCGTGGATGCTCGATGCATCGAGCGAACGCGACGTCGTCGCGCGAACGCCGCGTGCCGCCGCGCGAGATAGGTTCCTTGGTGCGACGGCGCCTCGCGACGAGCCCGCCCGGACTTCGGCTCACCATGGCGCTGAGCTGGGCGGCCCTCACCTGTCTCGCCACCCTCGCGCCGACGTCCCCGGCGGCGCCAGTGGCGCCAGTGGCGCCAGTGGCCCCGGGGCCCATCGTCGCGACACCGAGCGCCACGGTGACGACTTCGACTCCCGTTCGTCCGCGCGGGCCCTCCTCGGAGTCGGTGGTCACCGCGCCACGCCGCGCGGTCGGGGTCACGCGGTGCACCTTCATCGACACCACCCGGTCGGTCATGGACTTCGCGACCAACCCGGTCAGCGTCCTGTCCAACCGGCGCACGCTGGTCACCGAAATCAGGTACCCGATTGCCGCCACCGCGCACTCGCCCCGCGAATCGCCCGACGCCGTGGCGCTGCCACGCCGTGGCGGCTACCCGCTCATCGTGTTCGCCCACGGCTACGACGTGACACCCGATACGTACGCGGCCCTTCTCGACCGTTGGACGCGCGCGGGATACGTGGTGGCGGCACCGTTCTTCCCCGATGAACAGGCCTCCGCCGTGGCCGCCCAACACGGCGCCGACACCGAGGGGGACCTAGCCAACGAACCGGCGGACCTCACCTTCGTGACCCGTGGGATTCTGCGCGACGCGCGCCGCGCCCGTTCCGGTTGTGGCGTCGTTCGAGACCTGGTCAACCCCTCGCAGGTCGCCCTGGCGGGTCAGTCCGATGGAGCCAACGCCGTGGCGACGCTGTCCTACGACCAGGGAAGCGACCCTCAGGGGGTCCCCTACAGCCGCCTGGGCGACGGACTCGACATCCGGGCCCTGCTCGTGCTCTCGGGACAGGAGGAGCCCGGTAGGTCCTACGCGTCCGGTGCGCACCGCGTGCCGTTGCTCGTCGTCCAGAGTCGAGAGGACCAGTGCAACTCGCCGCTCAGCGCGATCACCCTCTACCGCGATGTCCACCAGGGCGACAAGTGGTTCCTCGAACTGCGAAATGCCCACCACCTCCCGCCCTACGACGGCGCCGACGCCACGGCCTTCGCGGTGGTCGCGCGAACGACCCTCCTCTTCCTCGCGGCCTCGTTGAGGCCCGGGGACGGCTCGATCGACCTGGGAGCGTCCGCGCGACCCTCGCCGACGGTCGCGCGCATCTACCACGGTGACCCCGGCCCCTCGCTGAGCGGCCTTCCGCCGTTCGCGGGGGTGTGCGGACTCGATTGAGTCACGAGGGACCGCTCCGCCTCCCCGTCACCGCGCGACGTCGGTCTCGCGGCCCTGACGGCGAGGCTCTGTCAGAAGCGGCCTATTTCCCCTTCGAATTCTTCGTGAGCTGGTTCAGCGCGACGGCCGAGAGGTACAGCGAAGTCATCGCCGATTCGTCGAGGCCGTCATCCTGGCGAAAATCGATCGCCCGACGGGTCGAACCCTCAAGGCTGGCGTTGAAGAG
>JAJZFO010000266.1 GCA_021805305.1 Actinomycetes bacterium
CCTGCGCGCACTCGGTACGCCTCTGCTGATCCACCAGCCGTCGTACTCGATGCTCAATCGCTGGATCGAGAGCCGCTTGCTCGACGTCCTGGGTGACGAGGGCGTCGGATGCATCGCCTTCTCACCCCTGGCCCAGGGGATGCTCACCAGTCGCTACCTCGAAGGGATCCCCGAGGGGTCGCGGGCGTCGCGCGCCACTTCCTTGAGCGAGGACATGCTCAACGAGGCCAACCTCGGCCACGTGCGCCACCTCAACGACATCGCCGCGCGCCGCGACCAGACGCTCTCGCAGCTGGCCCTCGCCTGGGCGCTGCGCGACCCGCGCGTGACCTCGGTGCTCATCGGCGCCAGCAGCGTGGCGCAGCTCGACGAGAACCTCGACGCCCTCGACAACTTGGACTTCACGCCCGAGGAGCTGCGCCTGATCGACCAGCACGCCGTCGAGGGCGGCATCGACCTGTGGCGAGGACCCTCGACGAGCTGAGGCGCCGCGTCGCGACCGGTTCGCGTAGCGCCCCGGCTTCAGCGGTCCTCAGCCCAGGGCCGGCTCACCGGGCACGCTGAAGAGGGCCTGCCACGGCGAACCCGAAGGGTCGGTGGCTTGGGCCAGCGGTGACTGGGCCACGTTGTACCACTTGGCCTGGTAGGCGAGACCCGCGAAGAGCACTCGTTGGCCCGCCGTGTAGGTCGCCCGGGGCGACCACTGGGGATAGGTCCCCACGGGCAGGGTCGTCGTGGTGGGAGGATGCGATCCCGCGAGCACCGGTCCGATGAGTTGCCAGGGGGTCTGTGAGGCGAACTGGACCACGGTGGCGGGGTCCTGACCCTGGGTGAACCACTTGGCCTGGTAGATCTCACCGTCGCGCACGACCTTGTAGGTGGCGGGATAGGGCACGGCGGGCTGCCACTGGGGATAGGGTCCCGGAGCGTTCGACGGGGCGAGGGCGATCCCGTTCGTGCTCGCCGGTGCGCCGACCCCGTCGGGTCCGTTCAGCGTCGAGAACGCCTTGGCGAAGCCGAGGGTGGATTCGACCGCGCCCGAGCACTGGTTCGAAAGCACGCCGACCTCGGCGAAGGCCGAACCGCACTGGGTGTCGCGGTTGAGCGACCACATCGACACCCGCCCCCAGTGCGCGGCGAGGGCGTGCGCCGCGAGCCGCGTCGCGCCCGCGACCGAGAGGTTCTCCCCCGCGGAGTCATTCGTGCCGATCATGACGGTCACCCCGAAGCGGCTCGACAATGACGCACTCACCCCGTAGTGCTGGTAGAGGTCGGCCACCTGTGCCTGTGACGCCGTGGCCACCGAGAGCACGGTGTCGCTCATCGACGCGACGCGCTGGCCAAAGTCCATCGCCATGGCGTCGATGCCCGCGGGCACCACCTTGTGGGCGAAGAACGCCGCCGCGACGCGCAGGGCCGACGTGGGCAGACCCCCCGGACCCGCGGGCACGGTGATCCACACCCCGAGGTGTCCCGGTCCTCCGTTGTGCGCGATGAGTGCGGCCACGGCCGCGGCGCGCCGGTTGATCGAGGCGGCGTCGGTGAGGGCCGCACCCTCCACGTCGAAGTCGAGCAGTCGGGGGTGGTAGCGAGAGACCACCTCCTGGTAGGCCTGGGTCAACGCGCTGACGCTCGTGCAGGCCGTGGCGAGGTCCACGTGGTCACGTCCGCCGAAGGAGATGATGGTGTCGCCACCGATGGCGCGATACTGGGCGATGCGACTCGAGAGGTTGAGCGAGCCCTCGGCCTGGGCCAGCGAATAGGCGTCGCCCCACGACGGCGCGCAGGCCCCGGCGCCCGCCACGACGAAGCCCAGGACGCTCTGTCGCGCCGGATTGAGCGTCGGGTCCTGGAACTGGTAGGTCGGCGTGAGGGTCGCGTCCACGTAGGGCGCGAACCACGTCGTCGTGGTGACCGCCGCCTGCGCCGGTGTGCTCCAGCGGTTGCGTAGCCACCAGCCGCCCAGACCGAGGCCCGCCACCACGACGACGAGGGCGAGCGCTACGCGCAGGGGCGAATACTCGGGCGTGACCTCGACGTCGTCGTCGACGTCGGGCGTGGGGGGCGTGGCGGGGTGCACGGTTGGGTTGTTCACGGGCGACGACCTCCGTCGATAGCGTGTTCGGACAACAGATGCTAGGCAGGCCACCGGCAATTCGCGCACAACTCCGTCGCAATTCCAGAAATCGGTGCCCATAATGACCTGGGCCCGCAGCTGGTCGGCGCGGCGAGGAGTCGAAGGGAAGGAGTGGACGTGTCAGAGCACGCCAACGCAGTCAGGGGTCGCGATCGCCACGAGCGGCCGGTGAGCATCCTGCCCCCCGTCATCTCGGACCGCCGCGTCACCGTCGGACGCCTGGCCGTGGTGGCCACGCTGGTGATCTGGATGGTCTACGTCGGCTCGTGGATCGTGGGCCAGTTCTTCGACGGTGGCGCCGCCACGACGCGCGCCAAGGTCGAGGCGGTGGGGTACCTCCTCGTCGTCACCCTCCTCACCGGATCGTCCCTGGCCTACCTGATGAGTCGCCTGGGTTACATGTACCGCGCGCGACAGCACCGTCGCGTGCCGCGCGCGGTCATCGACGACTACTTCAGC
>JAJZFO010000200.1 GCA_021805305.1 Actinomycetes bacterium
GTGGTGTTCCTCGACAACGGGACCCTGGTCGAACAAGGGACTCCCGAGCAGGTCTTCGAGCATCCCCGCCACGACGCCACCCGCGTCTTCCTCGAGCGGGTTCGCTGAGGTCTACGACGCCTGCGCGCGTACCTCCGACATCGTGACCACCATGTCAAAGAGCTCCTGGTCGCGGTCCCACGTCAAGTGCTCTCGCACGTTCTCTAGGGGTAGCCACACGAGTTCATCGACCTCGTCATTGGGGGCGAACTCACCCGTGGCCACACTCATGAGGTAGTACGCGACGATCTTGGGGCGCCCCTTACGGTGCGTGTAGTTCGTGGTGCCCGCGAAGCGGATCACCTCGCAGCGCATGCCGGTCTCCTCCCACACCTCGCGGATCGCCGCTTGCTCGAACGTCTCACCGGCGTCGAGCTTGCCCTTGGGGAACGTCCAGTCGCCGCGTGCCTCTCGGTAGATGCACGCCACTTCGTAGTGACCGTTGGCGACGGGTCGTATGACGATGCCCCCCGCGGCGCGAATGAGGTCGACGGGAGCGTCGTGGGGGATGATCAATTCACCGGTCATCAGATACACAAGGCCCACGGTAGAGCAGCGAGGTCGCCCGACGTGGCATTAGCGGTGCAATGTTGCGAAGAATTCACCTTCGTAGAGTAGTAAGAATGCTCGCCTCGACCTTGACGCTCCCGTGGCGCGTGCTACTCACGCTGTTCGCCGGTGTCGCGGGCGGCATCGCCAACGGCGTCGCGGGTGGCGGGACCTTCATCGTCTTCCCGACGCTGCTGGCGCTCGGCGTCGCGCCCCTGGCGGCCAACCTGTCCACTTCGGTCGGCGTCTCGCCGAGTTACCTCGGCGGGATCATCCGATTTCGCGACCAGATCAGGCCCCACCATCGTTTGCTCCTCTCATTGGTTCCCTCGTGCTGCGTCGGCGCCGCGGTGGGTTGCGCGTTGCTGTTCGTCTTTCCGGAGTCGACGTTTCGCCTCGTGGTGCCGTGGCTGGTGGGGGCGGGCACCTTGCTGTTCGCCCTGGCCCCGATGATCACCCGGCGCCTGGCCCACATCGACCACGCCCACCCGGCGCGGCGGTGGTTCCTTCACGTCGGCGTCGCGGGCATCGCGATCTACGGGGGCTACTTCGGCGCGGGTCTGGGCATCTTGCTCCTCGCGGTGATGGCCATCTCCCTACCCCTGGAGATGAACGAGCTCCAAGGACTTCGCTACGTGCTCTCGACGATCATCAACGTGGCCGCCGCGATCGTCTTCGTGCTCCGCGGCCACCTGGTGGGGTACGCCGTGGGGACGCTCCTGGTGGGGACGCTGGCCGGAGGTTGGGTGGGCGGATGGTTGGTGCAGCGCCTCTCCTCGCGAATGATCCGCGTCCTCATCGTCACCATCGGCGTCATTACCACCGCACATCTCGCCTGATCACAGCACTGGCATAAAAGATGATTATTTCACTAAGATTTATCGAGTGAAGAGACTGTTCTCCTTCCCCAATCCCGTCAATGAGGCTGCGGCGAGGTCCGTGGCCCTGGGCGTCGTGGGCATGTGCGCCCTCGCCCTCGCGACCTCGTGGGCGTGGCTCCTGATCCCACTGACCTACGGCTTCCTCGCGCGCGTGGCGACCGGTCCGACACTGTCGCCCCTCGGACAGTTCGCGACGCGGATCAGCGGACCACGGATCGCCGCCTGGCAAAAACTGGTGCCCGGCCAGCCCAAGCGATTCGCTCAGGGCATCGGCGCGGCACTGAGCATCGCCGCGAGCCTCACGTGGTACTTCGCCGGCTGGTCGCCCGCGCGGTGGCTCTTGGTGCCCCTGCTCGTCGCCGCGACCCTCGAGGGCGTCGCCGGCTACTGCCTGGGTTGCACGATCTTTGGCTGGCTGATCCGCGCGGGCCTCGTCCCGGAGTCCGTGTGCGTCGAATGTGGCGACCTGACCCGGCGATACGCCGCGGCCGGCTACTCCCTCAAGACCGAGAACTAAGAATTCGATTAACTTTCCGCGACCGCGTCTCGCTCGACTACACCAACCCGTCGCGGGTTTCCTAGGCTAGGGGTATGTTGCCTCTTTCGCGTCGCGTGCTCGCGCCGCTCTTCGCCGCCGGTCTCGCCAGCGCGGCCCTTGTTCTGCCGGTCTCTCACGTCGCCGGAGCGGCCCAGCCACGGGTGGTGGTGGCGGGCGCCACGACGCTTCCCGCCTCGGCGACCGTCATCACGCGGGGGATCACCGCGGACTTCGACGTCGCCCTCGCCCAACGCGACGCGACGGCCCTGGGCCGCTTCATCACCTCGTTGGACACGTCGACGTCGCCCAACTATCGCCACTACCTGACGCCCTCTGAGTTCGCCGCGCGATTCGGCGCGAGCGCCGACACCACCGCGCGAGTGCGCGACTACCTCACCTCCTTTGGCCTGCGGGTGCGCGGTCTCAACGCGGGCCACACGTTGTTGTCGATGTCGGGGCCCACGGCCGACATCGCCCGGGCCTTCGCAACCCCCGTCGAAACGGTGCGACTGGCCGACGGCGAGCTACGGGCGCAGTTCGCGCGCGCCGCCACGCTGCCTCGGGCCCTGGCGCTGGACG
>JAJZFO010000328.1 GCA_021805305.1 Actinomycetes bacterium
CCCCGAGGCTCGCGCAACGTGTCGTCGCGACGTTCGCCGCACGGCCCCCGCTGCGAGTTCCCCACGCCGCGGCTCGTCAATTCACGCGCAGGGCGCTCACCATTCCCTGGGCGTAGTGCCACGGGACATCGCAGACCAACTCGTAGAGACCCGGTCTCAGTCTCATGGTCACCCAGCTGGTGGCCCCCGGTTCGATCCCCGAGCCGGCGCCGGCGCCACATGACGTCGAGACCTCCCCGAGGCTTCGCGTCTCGTCGATCTTTCCGTCCGCGTTCACTCGACGAGCACCCACCCGCGTGGTCGGAGCCGGCATGACAACGAGCTCATGGGGAAGGTACCCGACATTCGTCGCCTCGAAGGTGATGGTCCCCGACTTCACCGACGCGGGCGTCGCGGACAGGGAGACCCCCATGGGGGCGACGCCACCCATCATCGTGCCATCGTCGGAGAGTTCGACCCTCACTAGCTCACCACGCACGTGTGCGGGCGCGCACGACACTTCGACCGGAGACGAGAATCGCCGATCCGTGCCGCGCGACTGGGCCGACAAGGTTGCACCCATGAGTGCGATGCCCGTCACGCCGACGATCACCAGGACCGCCGCGCCACCCGACTTCACTTGGGTCGGCCGATTACCTCGATCTTCTGGCGATACTCCTCCTCGGTGATCTCTCCGCGGGCGAAACGCTCCTTGAGTATCGACGTGGCGACCGAGTCCGAGGGTGTCGCATCACCTCGGTGGCCGCCCGAGTTCCAACGGACCAATCCCACGACCCCCACGATCACGGCCGTCAGGAGGACCAGCATCATCACGAACATCGCGACTTCCCAACCACCTCCCATCCCATCTCCGTACCATCCGTACATCGTTGACTCCTCGACTCTCGATCGGTTCCCAACCCAGCATCGGTTCTCCTTAACCGAAGGGGTAGGGGCGAAGGTCCTACCGTGTGATCGAGGTCGTTCTCGTGTCGCAAGTGCTCACCACGCATCGACGTCATTGTCTCGGGCGCCCACTCGTCGAGGCGAAGTCGGTCGTCAGTCGGCCAGCTCCAGAGAGCACATGGGATTCGTCGGTCGCAGCGGCGAGCTACTCACCCAGCAACGTGCCGTAGATCCCCCGGGGCAGTCGTTCGACGGGCCAGTCCAGGAGGCGGGTCGCCGTGTCGAAGGCGAATCGGTCGGTCATCCCCGCCACGTAGGTGACGGCAGCGGCGGTCACGTCCTCGCCTTCGGCGTCGGGCAGGAGCCCGGGGGACGCGATGAACGCCTCGACGAGTGCGGTGAGAACCTCCATCACCGCGCGTCCCTGCGCGAGAGACTCGGGACGGTTGTAGATCATCTCGTAGTTGAACGCCCGGAGATCGGACAGGGCGTCGGCGTGTTCGCGGTCCATCGCGACCAGCCCCGTCGTACTGATGCTCGACACCAGCGCACCGATCAAGGCGCGCAACTGCGATGACCTGGACGTACCCAGGATCTCCGAGACCGAAGCGGGAAGCTCGTCGGCGCTGACGACGCCGGTACCCACCGCGTCCTCGAGGTCGTGGGCGCTGTAGGCGCAGCGGTCGGCCCAACTCACGACCACGCCCTCGGGCGTCATCGGCGTCGGCAGCGACCACGAGTGGTGGCGTATCCCGTCCAGGGTCTCCGCGCACAGGTTGAGGGGCTTGAGGACGACGTCGGCACCCCACAGCGCGTGGTGGAACCCGCCGGGGATGTAGAGGTCGAAGACCTCCTCGGAGGCGTGTCCGCCCGGTCCGTGGCCACAATCGTGGCCGAGGGCGATGGCTTCGGTCAGCGCCACGTTGAGTCCGGTCGCGGCGGCGACGGCGGTGGCGACTTGGGCGACTTCGAGCGCGTGGGTCAGGCGCGTGCGCTGATGGTCGGCGGGGAAGACGAAGACCTGGGTCTTGCCGGCCAGCCGTCGAAAGGCGTTGGAGTGCAGGATCCGGTCGCGGTCGCGCTCGAAGCACGTGCGGTTCGCGTCGGGGGCCTCGCTCAGCGCCCGATTCCCCGCGCCGCGGGCCCGGGTCGCACCCCCGGTGAGGTGACGATCCTCGATCTCCTCGCGCTGCTCACGCGTGACCTTGAGTGGCTCGACCCGCGCGGGAGCAGTGCCACGGTGAGCGAAGACCATCCCCTCGGCACCGGGACTGCCCCTCATGGTCGCCGTCCATTCCCCGCGTCGGTCGATGGTCATCGAACCCCCTCACCCGCACTGGTGGCCAGTCGACCGGCGAAACTCGATGTGTCGAGGTGTGCTGTCGCGCTGGTCACGCGGTGGGGCTCGTGCGCCGACGCGAGGGTGAAGGACGTCGAGCGGCGCGTGCGCATCATGGCGGGTACGACGGGTTGGTGACGAGGAAGGTCACGGGACGACCACCTCGACGTCACGCGCGTCACACCCCCATTCACTCGCGTCACCCGCGCGGGTCTCAAGGTCGGAGATTGGTGTTCCACGACCATCATCTTGCCCCAAGGCCGTAACATGGTGGCGTCGTCATCGAGCCGGGAGTGGTCATGGAAATTCGAATTGGCATTGTGCAGTCGATGAAGGAGCTCTCCGTCGAGTTGGCCGA
>JAJZFO010000330.1 GCA_021805305.1 Actinomycetes bacterium
CACGGGTTCGCCCCTCAGCTGGTACCTGGCCCAACGCGCCGGTTGGCAAGCGGGCCCCATGGGTACGGGCGTGTTCTACGCGCTGTACCGCGTCGCCCTCAACGGGGTCAACGACCTCAACTCCCTCGCCAAGACCCTCGCCCTCGTCGCGGCGGTGGTCATGGTGGTCCTGTGGCGACGCATTCGGCCACCGCTGACGTGGAGCGCTTACGCCGGTGCGGTCCTGCTCTTCGGCGCCCTCTCGCCCATTGTGGGTATCTCGCCACGGCTGTTGTTGCGGGGCTTCCCGCTGTTCGCCGTCGCGGCCGCGAGCGTCACCCGACCACGCTTCCTCGTTCTCGTGACCTTGTCGGCCCTGGCGATGGGCGTGTTGACCGTCGCCTCGACGACGCTCGCCTGGACCCCGTAGTGCCCGCGACGTGGCGTCTGCGCACCGACGATGCGCGGATCTCGCCACCGAGCGCCCGACCGACCTGGCGGTTCCCTCAGCGGCTCCTGGCGGGGGCGTCACTGGCGGTGGCCGTGATCGGGTCCCTCGGGTGGACCTACCACCGCCGCCAGGTGGACCTCGAGGTGTACCTGATGGGTGCGCGTCACCTGAGCAGCCCCCAGCTCTACGCGCTCTCGTTGCCCGGGGTGCACCTGCCCTTTACCTACCCTCCCTTTTCGACGCTCTTCTTCTGGCCCCTCACGCTGGTGCCCACCGGCGTGGCCCTGGTGCTGTGGTCGCTGGTGAACCTGGCGTCCCTGGGCGCCATCGTGGCGGTGACGGCCCTGTCGGTACACCCCGAACGGCGCGCGCACGGTAGTGGCGTCCCCTGGGGGATGGTCGCCCTGTTACTGGGGCCGGCGGTGCTGGTCGAGCCCGTGATGCTCGACCTGAGTTTCGGCCAGATCAATCTCGTACTCGTCGCGCTCGTGCTGATCGACGCGACGACGAGGCTCCAGGTGGGCGCGCGAACGCTGCCGCGGGGCGTCGGCGTGGGACTGGCGTCGGCCATCAAATTGGTGCCACTGATCTTTGTACCCTTTCTTCTCGTGACGCGCCAGTTTCGAGCGGCCGCGACCGCCCTGGTGACAATGGCCCTGGCGACGGGGGCGGCCTTCGCGATCAACCCGTCGGCGTCGGTGGCTTTTTGGACTCGCTACGTCAACGACCAGTCACGCATCGGGGTCGTCACCTACGTCTCCAATCAGAGTCTGGAGGGGACCCTGGACCGCGTCACGCACCACCTCTGGTCGGCCCCGTCGATCATGACGCTCCAAGCCCTCACCGCGGGCGTGGGTCTGGCGCTGGGCTGGTGGGCGTGGCGAACATCGTCGACGTTGCTCGCGGTACTCGTCGTGGCCGACGCGGGGTTGCTGGCGTCGCCCATCTCGTGGGCGCACCACATGGTCTGGATCGTGCCGGTCCTGATGTGGCTGTGGTGGGGGAGCGACCGACCGCGCACGGCCCGTTGGTGGGCGGTGGGTGGCGCCGCACTTTTTTACGTGGCGCCCATGTGGATGGTGGCGCACGGTCCGCCCTTCGACACGCACGAACACGGCTGGGTGCTCGTCGCCGCCAACAGCTTCACCCTGGCCGCCGTGGTGATGCTCGCCGGCGTGACCTTCACCCTGCGACGGCGCTCGCGTCACGCCTGAGGGGAACGGAGGCTTCGTCTCCGTCGGGGCGGTTCCTGCACGCGGCGTCCGTGTCACCTGACGAGGGTGCCGGTCGTGGTGTCCTCGCGGATCGCCGTGACCTCGCGCTCCCTGAAAAGACAAAAAATTTGTCCTTTTCGAATCATGACTAATCCACTAAGATTTAGTGATTAAGCGCTCAGGTCGGTCGCGGAGGGAGCAATATTGTGTCGGACGTCACATCGTCACTGGTCGCCGAGGAGGGCATCAAACTCGCGAGCAATAACTTGCGTGGCTCGATTCTCGAGGACCTGGCCAGCGCCGCGCCCAACCTGTCGGGACACTCCGAGCACCTGCTGAAGTTTCACGGCATCTACGCCCAGGACAATCGTGACGTGCGCCGCGAGCGGACCCAGGCCGGTGAGACCCTCGACTACATCTTCATGATTCGAGTCGCCATCCCCGGCGGACGACTGAGTTCGGCGCAGTGGCTCTCGTTGGACCACATCGCCGAGAACGTGGCCGACGGATCGATTCGCTTGACGACGCGCCAGGCGGTGCAGTTTCACGGCGTCCTCAAGACGGGGCTCCAGGAGCTCACCGGTCAACTGCACCGCCACGCCATGACCTCCTTCGCCGCGTGCGGCGACGTCGTGCGCAATACCGTGATGTGCCCGGGCCTGGTCTCGGACGACGCGCACACGCACGTGACCGAACTGGCGAATCACCTGGCGCGCACGTTCAAGCCCGCCACGCAGGCGCACTGGGAGATCTTCGTCAACGGGGAGCGGGCGGCGAGCATCGAACCCGAGATCGAACACAGTTTCTACGGCGACACCTACCTCCCGCGCAAGTTCAAGATCGCCATCGCCCACCCCGACGAAAACTGCGTCGACGTCCTCGCCCAGGACCTGGGCCTCATCCCCGTGGTGCACCCCGAACTGGGGGCGG
>JAJZFO010000357.1 GCA_021805305.1 Actinomycetes bacterium
AGAGCAGCCCCGAGGTGAAGTAGCCCATGTGCAGTGTGACCGCGGTCATGTCACCCGCCGCGGTGCCCAGGGCGAAGGTGGCGGTGACGGCGACCCAGTAGAAGATCTCGCGACGCGGGGTCGTGATCGAGTGAATGGAGAGCGAACTCTCCACGCGACGCCAGAGGACGAAGGTCGTCGCGAGGATGACGCCGAGCACGGTGGTCGAGACCCCGTAGGCGATGCCGAGACCCACGTGCGCGACGTCGGCGCACATGGTGCCAAAGACGCTCACCATCACGACGGCCGACCAGTAGGGCAAGGTCTGGTAGCGCGGGCGGGTGAACTGCCAGGCCAGGCTGGCGAGGAACACCACGGCCGTGACGAGGACCACGACGGGGGGCGAGAAGCGATGCACCAAGAAGTCCGAGGTCGCCTCGCCCATCGCGGTGGAGAGGAGCTTGATCGTCCAGAAGCCGACGCCAACGTCGGGGACCTTGGTGGCGCGCGTGGCGCGCAGGGAGGCCGGGGTCACCACGGTGACCGAGTCTAGGACGCCCCCTGCGGCGGGTCAGCCCACGTAGTACTTATCCACGCTCGAGAGCGCGCGATCGAGCCTCTCGAGACCGTCACGGGCCTCGTCGGGGGTGATCGTGCAGGGCGGCACGACGTGGATGCGGTTGTAGTTGTTGAAGATGAGCAGGGACTCGTTACGGCACGCGGCCACCAGTTCGTTCATGGCCGCCGAACTCGACCCGTAGGGCGCGAGGGGCTCGCGCGTGGTCCGTGAGGTGACGAGTTCCAGGGCGAAGAAGACGCCGAGGCCCCGGACGTCGCCGATCACCGGGTGCCGCTCGGCCAGGGCCGTCAGGCCGGGGCGCAGGACCTCGTCGCCGATACGCCGCGCGTTCTCGACGATGCCCTCGTCGGCCATGGCGCGCATCGAGGCGACGGCCGACGCGCACGCCAGGGGGTGGCCCGAGTAGGTGAGACCACCCGGGTAGACCCGGTCGGCGAAGGTCTGGCAGATGGCCTCGTTGATCACGACGCCGCCCAGCGGCACGTAGCCCGAGTTGACGCCCTTGGCGAAGGTCACCAGGTCCGGCGTGACGTCGTGCTGCTGGTACGCGAACCACGCGCCGGTGCGCCCGAAGCCCGCCATGACTTCGTCGGCGATGTAGACGATGCCGTAGCGGTCGCACAACTCGCGTACTCCTCGCAGGTAGCCCGGGGGCGGCACCATGATGCCCGCGGTCCCCGGGACCGACTCCAGGATGATGGCCGCGATGGTCGTGGGCCCCTCGAACTCGATGGTCGCCCGTAGGTGCTCGATCGCGCGTTCGCACTCCTCGGCCTCGGTGGTCGCGTAGAACTGCGAGCGGTAGAGGAAGGGGCCGAAGAAGTGCACCACCCCAGCGGTTCCCTCATCATTGGCCCAACGGCGCGGGTCGCCGGTGAGGTTGATCGACGTGGACGTGGCGCCGTGGTAGCTGCGATAGCGCGCGAGGACCTTGGGTCGACCGGTGTGCAGGCGCGCCATCCGTACGGCGTGCTCGACCGCCTCGGTGCCGCCGTTGGTGAAGAAGACCTTCTGCGCGCCTTCGAAGGAGTGCTCGAGGACCAGCTCCGCGGCTCGGGTGCGCGCGACGTTGCCGTGCTGGGGCGCCACGGTGCAGAGGAGGTCGGCCTGCTCCTTGATGGCGGCGACCACGGCCGGGTGCTGGTGGCCGATGTTCACGTTGACCAGTTGCGAGGAGAAGTCGAGGTACGTGCGCCCGTCGTGGTCGGTGACGTAGACGCCCTTGGCGTCCCTCACCATGAGGGGGTTGAGGGTGTTCTGGGCTGACCAGGAGTGGAAGACCGCCGCCTTCTCTCGCTCGAGGTCGGATAGGGTCTCGCGGTCGACGGACATGTCTCTCCCTTGGTGGCTATCTCCACGCTAACCCACCACGCAGCGAGCCGGCTCGCCGCGACGTCGCGTCGGCCACCCTGGGCCCGCCGCCCGTCGTCGGGCGATGTCCGAGATGGTCGCAGCGGACCGTTGGTGTCCACTACGGTCTCTCTCGTGGACGACGAGGAGTTACTGCGGCGATTCCTCGCCGGTGACCGCGAGGCGTTTCGTGGCCTCGTCGAGCGATATCAGTCCACCCTGGTGCAGATCGCCCGGCGCTACGTCAGCTCGCCCGCCCTCGCGGAGGATGTCGCCCAGGACACGTGGTTGGCGGTGCTGCGCGGCGCGTCACGCTTCGAGGGCCGTTCGAGTTTCAAGACCTGGCTGTTCCACATCGTGGCCAATCGCGCACGCACCACCGGGGTGCGCGAGCGACGCCAGATCCCGATCGATCCCACCGACCCGGTCGCCGCGAATCGCTTCGACTCCGGGGGGATGTGGAAGGTGCCACCCCCCTCGTTCGCCGACCTGCTCGCCGACGCGCAGGACCGCGCGCGAGCGGTAGAGACCCTGCGCGCGGCCATCGCGGACCTGCCCGAGGCGCCGCGATCGGTCGTAACGTTGCGCGACGTCGAGGGACTGTCCACTCGCGAGGTGTCGGCGCTACTGGGCATGTCCGAGGCGAACGTGCGGGTCGTG
>JAJZFO010000202.1 GCA_021805305.1 Actinomycetes bacterium
GTCACCCCTACGTGGGCGAACTCGTCTACACGGCGTTCTCCGGTTCGCACCAGGACGCCATCAAGAAGGGCATGACCGCGATCGGCGACTCCTACGACGTCTGGGAAGTCCCCTACCTGCCCATCGACCCCAAGCACACGGGGCGGACCTACGAGGCGATCATCCGGGTCAACTCCCAGTCGGGCAAGGGCGGCGTCGCGTACCTGCTCAGTACCGAGCACGGTCTGGACCTGCCGCGCGCGATGCAGGTCGAGTTCTCCCAGCAGGTGCAGAAGTTGACCGAGCAGTCGGGTACCGAGCTCTCGCCCGCGGAGACCTGGGACGTCTTCACCACCACGTATCAGCCCCAGAACCCCACGATCCAACTCGTCTCGAGCGAGGTCGCCGCCGATCATCAACAGACGCGCATCTTCGCCCAGCTGCTGGTGAATGGACAACACGTGACGGTCAAGGGCGAGGGCAATGGCCCGATCGATGCCCTCATGGCCGGACTGCGCACCGAGTTGGACGTCGACTTCAGCGTGCGTGACTACACCGAGCACGCGCTCACCGCGGGTTCGGGGGCTTCGGCGGTGGCCTACGTCGAGGCGCAGGGGCCCGACGGGACCACGTGGTGGGGAGTGGGCATGAGTTCGTCGATCCTTGACGCGTCCCTCGAAGCGGTGATCTCTGCGGCCAATCGTCGGCGTTGAGAATTTTCAGGCGTAGGCTGGAGACGTGCCGCACGCGTTCGTCGTACTCGTCTCTTGGACCGCCGTCGCCGCCGGAGCCTTGGCCACGGTGGCGCAGTTCCAGCGGGTGCGCACGCTCGGGATCGAGGGCGTGTCGTCAGCCACGTGGCTATTGTTCACCCTGATCGGGGGGTTCTGGATCTCCTACGGCCTCTGGAGTGCGCACTCCTTCGTGGTGGTGATGGGCAGCCTCTTGTGCTGGCCATTGCAGATCGCGATCGTGGTGCGGCTCGCGCCGTGGCGACACCGACGCGGTTCGTTGCAGGCCGTGGGCATGTTCACGGCGACCTGCGCGGTGCCGGGCGTCGTCGGTGGCTGGTCGTACTGCGTCTACGGGTGCGGTCTGGCCATGACCCTGTTGCGCGGTCCCCAACTGGTGGAACTCGTGCGCGAGGGTGACTGGAGCGGCGTGTCCTCGGCCTCGTGGTTCTTCAGCGCTACTTGCGCGCTGTTGTGGATCACCTACTACACCGACGTGCGACTATGGGCGCCGCTGATCGCCACGGCGGCCTCGGGTTCGGCGAGTCTGGTCATCGCCGTGTTGTCCGTGTGGCGTCATCGTCAGACCGACCAGGACCTCGTGCGTCTCGAGGTCTTCGCGACCTGAACTCAGTGGGCGACGACGTGCCCGGCGTCGTCGAAGATCCCCTCGAGGGTGGGCGACGACGAACGTGCCTCGTAGGCGGTGATCTCACCCTCGTGGCGCAAGGTTAGACCGATGTCGTCCCATCCGTTGAGGAGTCGTTCACGAGTCATGGCGTCGAGCGCGAAGTGGCGCGACCATCCCGCCGCGGGAACCTCCACCTGCAGTCGCTCGACGTCGACCACGACCAGGCAGGACGGGTCCTCCTTGATCAACGCCACCAACTCATCGACGTCCTCGGCCTGCAGTTGGGCGATGACCAGACCCTGTTTGGAGGAGTTGTTGCGAAAGATGTCACCAAAGGAAGGCGCGATCACCGCCTCGAAGCCGTAGTCCATGAGGGCCCAGACCGCGTGCTCGCGCGAGGAACCGGTGCCAAAGCGCGGCCCGGCCACCAGCACCGTGGCACCCGCGTAGCGCGCGTCGTTCAAGACGAACGCGGGGTCGTCACGCCACTCGCTGAAGAGACCGCGGCCGAAGCCGGTTCGTTCCACCCGCTTGAGCCAGTCCGAGGGGATGATCTGGTCCGTGTCGACGTCGGCGCGTTCCAGGGGGACCGCGCGGCCCTCGATCACGTGCACGGCCCTCATGCGCTCACCTCATCCGAGGTCGCGAAGCGCCCGAGGATCGCCGTGGCGGCGGCCACGGCGGGCGAGACCAGGTGCGTGCGCCCCCCGCGACCCTGGCGCCCCTCGAAGTTGCGGTTCGAGGTGGAGGCGCAGCGTTGGCCCGCGGTCAACTGGTCCGGATTCATCCCCAGGCACATCGAGCACCCCGGCTCGCGCCATTCGAAGCCCGACGCCAGGAACACCTGGTCGAGCCCCTCCTCCTCCGCCTGGCGCTTGACCCGGTGCGAGCCGGGCACCACCAGCGCGCGCACCGAGGGTGCCACGTGGTGACCCCGGGCGACGGCGGCCGCGGCGCGCAGGTCCTCGATGCGTGAGTTGGTGCACGACCCGATGAAGACGACGTCGACGGGGATCTCCTTGATGGGCGTGCCCGGCGTGAGCCCCATGTACGTGAGCGAGCGCTGGGTGGTGTTAGCGATGTCGGGGTCCGAGAAGCTCGCCGGGTCGGGCACCACACCGTCGAGAGCGACGACCTGGGCCGGGTTCGTGCCCCACGTGATGAAGGGCACGAGGTCAGCCGCATTGAGAGTCACTGTCTTGTCGAAGGTGGCGTCCTCATCGGAGAC
>JAJZFO010000117.1 GCA_021805305.1 Actinomycetes bacterium
GGCCCAGGTGCCCGAGTCGGTGGCCGTGAACGTGCGCAACCGCTCGCACGCGCTCATCGTGCGCGTCGAGGTCGACGAGGGTGGCTGCGACGGCGTCCTGCTCGCCCTGGGTTCGGCCCTCGGTGGGTGGTCGCTGCACGTGCTCAACGGCCGGCTGCGCTACGTGCACAATCTCTACGGCGCGCAGCGACACGTGATCGAGTCGCGCGAGCGCCTCGCCGCCGGCCAACACGTCCTCGAGTACGAGTTCCTCAAGGATGAGGGTCTCGGCGGCGAGGGGATACTGCGCTGTGACGGCGAGGAGGTCGGGCGGGGCCGGGTCGCGCGGTTCACCCCGTCGGGGTTCAACGGGGTCGGCGCCGGCCTGACCTGCGGCTACGAATGGGGCCCGGCGGTGGGGACGGGCTACGAGGCGCCCTTCGAGTTCGCCGGGACGATCCTCAGCGCGCTGGTCGAGACGAGGGGTCCGGTGGTCCGCGACCCACTGGCCGAGCTCGAGGCGATTCTGTCCGAGCAGTGAGTCGAGCCGAGGGTCGGAGCCGTGCCGACTCGAGCGCGCTCGTGAAGGAACCTGAATTGATTGGCACCCGCACACTTGGTGCGCGAGGGTCGCGCTGTACTGTCGAAGATGACGCCATCGAGGCGGCGTCGCGGTGGGCTCGTCGTCGATGACGACACGCTCAAGGTGGCGTGGTGACGCCATTTCGTCATGATTGTGCAATAGTCTGGCGTCAGTACCCGAGATCATCGCTCGCGATGAAGAGCAGTGTGATGTGAGCGTTGGCCGCAGTGGCCCGCGCGGTGTGATCGGGGAAGAGAATGGACGGGGTCCGCAGACTGCTCAGTGCGTCCGGCGCGGGGCCTCGTGGCGCGGGGCGACTCGTCTTGGTCGTCGCGCTACTGGCGACGGCCACCTCGGCGTTCGTCGCGAGCATGACGGGTCGTGACTGGATACGACTCACGTTGAGCGTGAGCGCCATCACGGTGCTGCTGCTGGTGGCCCTGCGCAGCCCCGCCGCGGAGCGTCGCAAGTGGTGGCTCCTCGCGGCCGCCAGCTTCTTCTTCATCCTGGGTGACATCGTCTGGACGATCTTTCGTCAGGCCGAACACTCGTACCCCTCACTGCACACCCTCGCCGACGTCTTCTACATCGCCGCCTACCCCTTCCTCTTCCTCGCCCTGCGATCCATCTTCTCGATGCGCGGCGGAGTCGACACCACGGTCGACCTCATCGACAGCTCCCTCATCATGGTGAGCGTCTTCGCCATGATGTGGCCGCCGCTGATCGGCCCCTACCTCCAGGGGTCCTCCGCGAGCTGGATTCGGGTGGTCGTCAACCTCGCGCCCCCGCTCATGGACCTGGCCCTGATCTTCCTCGCCGTGCGCTACATCGTCCTTCGCCGCTCGACCAACCCCTCGCGCGCGCTCGTCCTCGTCGCGATCGTGGTCATGACGATCTCCGACTTCGCCACCAGCTGGCTGTGGCTGCACCATCGCATGGCGGACCTGCGATACGCCAGCGCGGGCGACGTGATCAAGTACGTGCTCTTCGCCGCGGCCGCGGTTCGCTCGCACGGTGGTGGGACCCACGGTGGTGAACCCCACGGTCATGGGGCCCACGGCGGTGATGTGTCGTTGCCCTTGAGCGAGCCGACGCTCTCGCACCGGCCGTTTCGCATCCTCATCCTGGTGGCGAGCGGACTGGTGCCCGAACTCGTCTACCTCGTCGCGGTGGCGGCCCACGCCACCATCAACGGCGCGGTCATGGCGGTGTTGTCGTGCCTGACCTTGTCGTTGGTGGGACTGCGCATGACCGAGATCACGCGACGCCTGCGACACGACTCGCTGCACGACCGTCTCACCCAGTTGGCGAACCGGACGCACCTGGAGATCCGACTGGCCGAGACGTACCTCGACATCGAGCGCGACGGCTCCTTCGCGGCGCTGGTCATGATCGACCTCGACGATTTCAAGGCGGTCAACGACTCGTGCGGGCACGCCACGGGGGACCGTCTGCTGGTGACGGTCGGCGAGCGCCTCTCGCGCCAACTGCGCCCCGGCGACTCCCTCTACCGGATCGGCGGTGACGTCTTCGCCTACCTCGCGCCGCGGTCGGGGACGACCGATCAGGTGGAGGTCCTCACGCGACGGCTCATGAGGTCCTTCGCGGATCCCTTCGTCATCGACGGCGTGTCGATCGACCAGCGCGCGAGCATCGGCTCATATCTCTGGGACGACCACTTCGTGCGCCCGGGCGAAGCGCTGGTGCGCGCGGACCTCGCGCTCTTCGAGGCGAAGAAGACCCTGACCGGTGGCAACTTCGTCTTCACGACTCGTCTCAAGATCGCCGCGCTGGACCGCTTCGCCCTCGTCCAGGACCTGCACCACGCCAGAGCCTCGGGCGAGCTGGCGATGCACTTCCAGCCCATCGTCGACCTGCGTCACGACCGGTTGGTGGGGTTCGAGGCCCTCATGCGCTGGTCGCATCCGTCGCGGGGCATGGTGCCCCCCGACGTCTTCATCCCGCTGGCCGAGCAGAGCAGCCTGATCAACGAACTGGGCGACTTC
>JAJZFO010000123.1 GCA_021805305.1 Actinomycetes bacterium
GCCGCGTCTTCGCGGTGCACCTGCGTCCGTGGTGGCGCCAGCGGCATCTGCGCGAACGCGGTCGCCACGGTTCGTCAGTACTGTAGAGAAATGGAGGAACCGTTCGTCAGCCCCGACGATGTCCTGGCCATCGACATTGGGGCCACGAACATCAAGTTCGCCCGCGTCGACGCTCACGGGCGGCTCCGCAGTTCGCACAAGCGCCGGCCCACACCCCATCCGTGCACCCCCGAAAGATTGGTCGAGTGGGTCGTGCAGCGGACCCAGAACTTCGTGATCGATCGGGTGGGTATCGGGTTCCCCGGGGAGTTCGAGGACGGGTGCGTCGTGCGACCGGGCAACCTCTCGCGGGTCGGCGGTGTGGGCACCGAGATCGACGCCGCCCTCGATGAGCAGTGGGGCGGTTTCGCTCTCGAGCAGACGCTGCGCGCGAGGACCGGCCGGGACGTCCGTGTTGTCAACGACGCGACGCTCGCCGCCCTCGGTTGCTGTCGTGGAGAGGGCACCGAGCTGGTGGTGACGCTAGGCACCGGGTGCGGGGTCGCGCTGCAGGTCGAGGGAGAGCGACGTCGGATCCGAGACCTCGGTCGACTCGACTTCGACACGGGACGCTCCTTCGACCAGGCGTTGGGCGAACGCGCGCGCGCCCGAGACGACGCGGCATGGCGCACTGACGTGCGTGGCGCGGTCGACGCCCTCGCCAAGGAGTTCGATGCGTCGATGGTCTACCTCGCGGGGGGCAACGCCCGTCGGATTTCGGTCGACCTCTTCGACTCGGTGCCCTACGAGATCACGATTGCCGGCAACGAAGCGTCGCTTCGTGGCGCAGCTCGACTCTTTCGCTGAGACTCGGACCCGATCTCGCACTTCGCACGGTCCGGGAGCGTCGGCTAGGCTGTACTTCCTGCACCAACGCGGCTGTAGCTCAGCGGATTAGAGCATCGGTCTACGGAACCGAGGGTCGGGGGTTCGAATCCCTCCAGCCGCACCATTGTGATGTGCCAAGGCATCGTTGACGGCCACCACGAACCCGCTCGCCGTCCGGATGGTCTGTTCCTACCTCCCTCGTCGTCGATCAGGCCTCCCCACCTATAGGAGGGGCTTCCACGGTGTCGATCCGAACAACGTTCGCGCCAGCGTCGTCGATCATCCATCGCGCCGCCCTGGCGCGAGAAGAGTCACTCGAAGCGGTCGAGATTCGATGGCGTCCGACAAGGATCCAATCGCCCGAGCATCCCGGGACCTTCGCCATCGCCGCGCGGCGCCGGACGCTGCTAAGACGTAATCGGGCGACGAGAGACCGCGGAGTGGCGACGTGACCGACGACAAGGACGTTCATCCAGGGAGGGACGAGACGCCGCCCAACTACCCCGGTTACTTGGCCCGTGACGTTCGCTCGATCACCGGGGAGGTCCTGCACCTTCGCCCGATTCGGCCCAGCGACGCCGGACTGCTGGTCTCCTTCCACTCGGGACTGGGCGCCGACTCGATCTATCGGCGATACTTCTCGATGCACCCCGTCCTCTCCGACGCCGAGGTCGTGCATCTGACTACCGTGGACTACCGCGACCGCTTCGCGCTCATCGTCGAGGGCGAACACGGCTTCGTGGGCGTGGGGAGGTTCGACCGCATACCCAACACCTCCACCGCCGAGGTGGCCTTCATCGTGGCCGATGCCTACCAGCACCAGGGGATCGGGCTGATGCTCCTCTACAACCTCGCCGACGCCGCCCGGCCCTTGGGAATCACCACGTTCACCGCGGAGACCCAGGCCGACAATCGCAGCATGATGGGAGTCTTTCGGGCGTCCGGCTTCGCCGTCACCTCGTCCATGGAGGACGAGGTGATCACCGCCACGTTCCCCATCAAGGACACCGACCAGAGCACCATCACTCGGGCGCGGCGACGGCTCATCGCGTACGGCGCCGATGAGATCCCTCGGGCGGACCCGTGAGGACCCTCGTCACCAACGCGGACGTCGATGACACCCGCCACGAGCAGCCCGACCACCCCGAACGACCCGACCGACTCACCGCGGCGCGAGCGGGTATCGCCGACCTTCACCTGGGCGAGCGCCTGGTGGTCGTGCCGGCGCGCGCGGCCACCCACGACGAGCTGCGGCGGGTGCACGACCCGGCCTACCTCGAGGAACTCGGGACCTTCTGCTACGAGGGTGGCGGTGACATCGACCAGGACACCTACGCGACCTACGACTCGTGGTCGATCGCCCGACACGCCGCCGGAGCCGGACTCGCGGTGATCGACGCCCTCAGCGCGCTCGGTGACGGCGTGGGCTTCGTCGCCGCGCGTCCGCCGGGCCATCACGCCACGCGCGACCGCGCGATGGGCTTCTGCCTGATCAACAACATCGCGGTCGCGGCAGCGACTCTCAGCGCCCGCGGCGAGCGGGTTCTGATCGTCGACTGGGATGTGCACCACGGCAACGGCACCCAGTCGATCTTCTGGAACGACCCGCGCGTGATGTACGTCTCGACCCACCAGTGGCCCCTCTTCCCCGGCAGCGGCGGCGCGCGCGAGGTGGGCGGTCCCGGCGC
>JAJZFO010000057.1 GCA_021805305.1 Actinomycetes bacterium
CTGCTCATCAAGGAGTTGGAGTACTCCCAGGCGGCGAGGGCGATGGGTGGGGGGCGATGGCACATCATTCGCCGCCACGTCTTTCCCAACTCGGTGAGCAACATCGTGACGGTGTCGACCTTCGCCGTGGCCGACTCCATCTTGTTCCTCACGACCCTGGGCTACCTCGGTCTCGGCATCCCGCTCCCGGCCACGGACTGGGGCACGATGCTCAACAACGCCTCTCAGTACCTGGCGAACGGCTTCTGGTGGCAGATCTACCCGCTCGCGGTGATCTTCATCCTGCTCATCGTCGCCATCACCTACGTCGGCGAGGCGTTGCGTGACGCCTTCGAGGTTCGACTCCTCGAGCGATAGCGCCGCCCCGGGGTGGCCGTCGTGCCTCACACCGTGGCGCCGACACGACGTCCGCGACGCCGGTCGCGGGGTGACTCCTAGTTCGGGCGAGAGCCGAGGGCGACGGGGGTGTTGAGGGGGGACTTGAGCGGGAAGTGACACGCCGCCCGCTGGGTCCCGCTGAAATCACGGAACGCCGGCTCCTCATTGGCGCAGATGTCCTGCGCGTACTGGCAGCGCGTGCGGAAGCGGCAGCCCGACGGCGGATTCACCGCCGAGGGCAACTCGCCGACCACGCTGGCGCGGGCCACCCGGATGGCGGCGGGGTCGGGTGTCGGCACCGAGTCGAGGAGGCCCTGGGTGTAGGGATGGGCCGGCGAGCGGAAGACCGACTCGGCGTCGCCGATCTCCACGATCTTGCCCAGGTACATCACGGCGATGGTGTCGGCCATGTAGTACACGACCGCGAGGTCGTGGCTGACCATCACGTAGGTCATGCCGTACTGGCTCTGGAGGTCCTTCATCAGGTTGAGGATCTGCGCCTGGACCGACACGTCGAGTGCCGAGACGGGTTCGTCGGCGACGATCAGACGGGGGTTGAGCGCCAGGGCGCGCGCCAAGCCGATGCGCTGGCGCTGCCCGCCGGAGAACTCGTGCGGGTAGCGGTCGGCCACCTGGGGGTCGAGTCCCACCGAGCTCAGCAACTCCGCGACGCGCTGGCCCTGCTCCTTTCGCGAACCCATGCGCTGGATCGCGAGGGGTTCGCCCAGGATCCCCTCCACCTTCATCCGAGGGTCCAAGGACGAGTAGGGGTCCTGGAACATCATCTGTCGATCGCGACGCGACGCCCTCGAGGGCTTGTAGCCCTGCGCTGACACGAGTTGGTCGTCGAAGTACACCTCGCCCGCGGTGAGCGACTCGAGACCCACGAGCATCCGACCGATCGTGGTCTTGCCACAACCCGACTCGCCGACGAGGCCGAAGGTCTCGCCCTCGTAGAGCGAGAAACTCACGTCGGACACGGCGTGGACGGCGCCGACCTTGTGGCGGATCACGCCCTTCTTGATGGGGAACTCCTTGACGATACCCTGCGCGCGCAGGATCTCGCGGCGCTCCCTCGTCGCGCTCGCCGGTGTCGCCTCGTTCGAGCGCACCGTCACCGGCACGGGACCGTCGACGGGGTTGAAGCAGGCGAAGACGTGCCCGTCGCCCGTCATGGGGGGCTCGTTCTCGCGGCACCGATCGGTGGCGTGCGAGCAGCGCGGGGCGAAGCGGCAACCGACGATCTCATTGGTGAGGTTGGGCGGCATGCCCGCGATCGAGGCGAGGCGGTGCTTGGTGGTGTTCTCCATGCTCGGCATCGAGGCCAGGAGCGCCTGCGTGTAGGGGTGGCGCATCCCCGCGAAGAGTCTCGTGGTGGTGGCCTCCTCCGCCTTCTTCCCCGCGTACATGACGACGACGCGGTCAGAGCGACCCGCGATGACCCCCATGTCGTGGGTGATCAACAGCATCGCCATCTTCAACTCGCTGCGCAGGGTATCGAGGATGTCCAGGATCTGCGCCTGGATCGTGACGTCCAGTGCGGTGGTCGGCTCGTCGGCGATCAGCAGTGACGGGCTGTTCACCAGTCCCATGGCGATGATGACCCGTTGGCGCAAGCCGCCCGAGAGTTCGAAGGGGTACTGGTCGAGTCGCTCCGCGGGTCGAGGCATCTCCACCATCTCGAGGACCTCGAGGGCGCGCTTGCGCGCCTCGGCGTCGCTCGCTCCGTCGTGGATGCGTAGGCCCTCGCCGATCTGACGTCCGATCTTCATCGTCGGGTTGAGCGAGCTCATGGGGTCCTGAGGGATGAGGGCCACGGACTTACCACGGTGCCCGCACATCTCGGCCTCGCTGAGCGACGCCAGATCGACGTCGTTCAATAGGACCTTCCCCCCCGAGATGTGGCCGTTGTTGGGCAGGAGCCGCATGATCGAGAGGCCCGTGGTGGTCTTGCCGCAACCCGATTCACCGACCAGACCGACGCACTCGCCCGGCTCGACCTCGAGCGAGAAGTCATTGACGGCGGTCACGAATTTCTTCTGGACGCGGAATTGGACCGACAGGTTCTGAACCGAAAGCAGCGAAGTCATTAGAATGAAATCATAGTGCCGACCGGCCACGAGGCCCCGCCGGCGTCACGGTGAAGCTGGGGACCTCGTGGGTCCC
>JAJZFO010000288.1 GCA_021805305.1 Actinomycetes bacterium
GGACTGAACGACGTTGGCGACCGGACCCGACCATTCGGTCAGCGACGGCACGGTGTAGAGGGGTCGGACCCAGAAGTCGCTCAGGAGAAGGTGGTCCATCTTGAGCCAGATCAACGTCGCCGTCGCGGGGTTGAAGGTCTGCTGAGCCTGCGAGAAGAGCAGGTCGGTGGCCACGCTGCGCACCCCTGAGGGGTAGGAATCGATGTAGGGGGTCTGGTCCCAGGAGCGAGCGCTGAGCCACGGGGTGGTGCCGGTCGGGCGATCGAAGATGGCCGCGTCGACGACGCCGCGCGCGGCCATGTCGGCGGCCGTCGCGTCGCTCGGGGCCCTGCGCGTCGTCACGCCGATCCCCTGGGCCTCCCACTGGCGCACCACGAGCGTCGCCGTCTGCTCGTCGAGGGGGCTCGGCCCCACGGCGAGGTCGACGCGTAAGGCGGCGCCCGACGGAGAACGCCAGCCTGCGGCGGTGTCGACATACCCGGCGTTGCGCAGCAGGTTGACGGCGCAGGGGCGACAGTCCACCGAGGGGTCGGCCAGGGTGGGGTCCGTGGCGTTCGCCGCCGACGTCGTGCGGGCGAGAGGGTAGTCCGTCTGGCCCTGCGTGAGCAGAGCCGACGTGGGGACGGCGGGCGTGAAGGTGAAGGTGCCGAAGAGCTGATCGAGGATCGAGTGACGCTCCAACAGCCAGGAGAGGGCGACGCGCAGCGTTCGCTCGCTGGTCAGGGCCGCGTGAGGGCTGTAGGTGATCTCGACGAGGTCGCTCGAGTTCCCGAATTGACCGAGGTAGCGCGGGTGCGCGGCCAGTCCCTCGACGAGGGACTTCGTGGCGACGGGGTCGTACTTCACGAAGTACTTCGCCCCGCTGGTGGGCAGGTCGCGCGAGGCGGTGATGATGACCTGGTGGAAACGGTTGTAGTTGATGGTCCACTGCGGGTTGGCGATGAGCACGATGCGTTGGGTCGTGGCGCTTCGGACCAGGTACGGGCCCAACGACGGCTGAGCGGTCAACTGGTCGATGGCGCACGAGGTGCTGGCGCCCGACTGCTCGACGTCGCGGAACAACAGGTTCCAGTTCGCGAAGTCGCTCGAGAAGGTGGCGGTCACCGAGGTGCGGGTCTTGTTGACCTTCATGGAGGCGATCGCCCGGTAGCCGTCGCCGTTGACGCTGTCGATGCGTCGCGCGCTCCTCCACCACTCGATGAGGTCCTCGACGGAGAACGCGCGCCCGTTGCTCCAGCGCATCTTGGGGTCGACGCTGTAGACCACGGTCTCGGGATGCAGCGACACCAGCTCCGCCGAGACGATGGCCCCACCCTCGCCGGTGAGGACATCGCTGGGCGCCGTCTGGAACGCCGAGGGGCGGATGAGGTCGAGGATCGCCGACGTGGTCGAGGTCGCGAGCGGGCTCAGCACGCTGCAGCCGTTGAAGGGGCCCGGGAGGGCGAGGGTCAGGCTCGAAGTCGCGGGGTTCGCCGGGCCGGCGGCGGGAGCCGGGCGACGATAGGCCAGCAACGTCGCGGCCACCACGATGATCCCCGTGATCACCACCACCAGGGCGGTCCGACGACCAGACCCGTGTGGGAGCACGGTCGTTACTGCAGGCGCAGGTCGAGCGTGAGGGTCGCGAACGTGAAGATCAGCGCGACGGCGACGGTGATGCGGTCGAGGTTACGCTCGACGACCGTCGACCCGGCGGCCATCGAGCCGACCGATCCACCCATCAGGTCCGAGATGCCGCCACCGCGCCCCGAGTGCAACAGCACCAAGAAGATGAGGGCGATCGCCGAGGCGGCCTCGATGACTATGAATGACCAGGTGAACATCACGACCTCCGACTAGCGCTTGCCAGCGTAGCAGTCGTCGGCGGCCTGGCCGATCGCGAGGAACGACTCGGCCTTCAAGGACGCCCCCCCGACCAGGAATCCGTCCACGCGACCCTCACTCATCAGCGACGCCGCGTTCTCGGCGTTGACCGAGCCGCCGTAGAGCACCCGCGTGGCCTCGAGCGACAGCGAGGCCAGTACCGTGCGGATGTGCTCGGTCATGTCGCGCACCTGTTCGGTGCTCGCGGTGAGTCCGGTCCCGATGGCCCAGACGGGCTCGTAGGCCACGCTCACCAGGGGACGCGACTTCTCCTCGAGGCCCTCGAGGGCGGCGTGCAATTGCGCGGTCACGAAGTCGAGGTGCCCCTCGTCGTTGCGCACGGCGAGCTCCTCGCCCACGCAGAGCACCGCGTGCACGCCCTGGCGGGTGACGGTGCGCAGCGTCTGGGCGACGACCTCGTCGGTCATGGCGTAGAGGGCGCGGCGTTCGGAGTGTCCCACCAGGATCCACTTGACGTTGAGGCGCTGGAGCATCGGGACCGACACCTCTCCGGTGTGGGCCCCCGCGTCGTGCACGCTGGCGTGCTGGGCGCCCACTTCGAGGGCGATGCGCTCGGACTCCACCACCGAGGTCACGCTGCGGATGTCGACGAAGGGCGGCGCCACCACCAGGTCCACGTGCTCGAGGGGCCGGTTCCTCACGATCACGCCGATCTGCTGG
>JAJZFO010000090.1 GCA_021805305.1 Actinomycetes bacterium
AACGCTTGAGCCGAGCCCCGCGATCGCGTGCGTCGAGGGACTCGCAGCGCGTGAGCGGCGAGCCGTGGCTCGCCGTGCTGGTGGTCGTGGTGATCGAGGCGATGTTCGAGGCGATCAAACTGCACGGGCACGACTTCGGCCTCACGTGGTTCATGGCGAGCGACGCCCGCAACCAGGTGGTGGGCAATCGCGCCATCCTGGCCGCGGGCGGGATCACGTTGAAGGAGATGTCGAGCTACCCGGCGCTCGTCAACGCCGTGTGTGCCATCGTCGACGGAGCGGGGGGGCGCGCAGACTTGAACGCCGCGGTGCTGATGGTCCGCGACATCCAGGCAATGGTCGCGACCGTGATCCTCTCGAGCATCGCCCTCGCCCTCGCCTTCATCGCGGCCGTCGTGCAGACCGTGCCCTGGCCCGAGGGACGACCACGTCGGCTGCCCCCAGGACTCGCCCTCGCCCTGGTGGGCTGCGGGTCGCTCGGGATCAGCGCCTTCGTCCTGGGCCTCAGCGCCTCGGGCGGCTTCCTGTCGGCGATCGGTGCCCTCGTCTTCTGCGTCGCTGGGTTGGTGCTGGGGCTGCGCGTCGTCCAGCGCTACGACAACCTGACGCTCGTCCTGCTCACCTTCACGCTGGTGCTGGCGATGGGTTCGTGGACCTTCGTGTTCGTGGTGCCCGCGCTCGCGATGGTCGTCGGGATCGTCGGCGGGGTGCGGCGCCTACGGTCCCTTGACGTCCCGGCTGCTCGCGATCGCACGCTCACTCGCGCGAGTGTCGGGTTCGCGCTCGTGACCCTCGTTGCGGTGTGCGGCGTCCTGTTCCTCAAGCTGGGCACCCTGACCGCGACCCTGAAGGCGAGCGGGGGGATCATCGCCCCCAACCCGGGGCTGTTCTTCTTCTGGCTGGGGCCGATCGTGTTGGCCAGCGTATTCACCGCCCCGAAGGGAGCGCCGCGGCGCGCACGGGTGTTCCTCTTCGCGGAGTTCGTCGTCCTCGCGCTGACGACGCTGTGGATCCGGCGGCTTCATCCCTTCGGGCAGGACTGGTCGTACTACGCGATCAAGATGCTGTGGCTGGCCACCGCGACGATCGTGTGGGTCCCCTTCGTCCTCCTGGTCGACCTGGTGCGAAAGTTGGACCAGTGGGTTCGCCGCGTGGGGCCGCGGGCCGTGACCAACGCGGTCGTGTCACTCGCGGGCTCGGGCGTGATCATCGGGGGGATCGGGCACGAGACGCCCTTCCCCTTCCTCTGGCAGTGGGCCTACGTGGGCTCGACGTACCCCTCGCCGCGCGTCGTCGAGGCCGTCCTGCACGAGGCGGCGAAGGGGGGACCCTTCGTCGTGTGGTTGTACACACCCGAGCTCATCGACAATCGGCTCGGCAACTTCTGGTCGGCCCTGGCGTGGGACTACAGCCCCAACGCCACGGTGTTGACGACGAAGAACGGCAACAGTTTCATGAGTTGGGCCTACAACGAGAACGACACGCCCGCGGCGCTGTGCACGGCGGTCACCGACTTCAAGACGCGAGTGATCACCTCGGACCCGCACGTGATCGTCACGCTACGCGCCACCTGTCCCGCGTACCGTCGCCTATTCCCCGTGAACGCGACCGGGCCATCGGCGTCCCGCTAGGCCGGTCGAGGTCGAGGTCGAGGTCGACCACGGCGCCCCGGCGTTGGTCACTCGGTCGAGCGGGGCGTGGCGTCGCGGGGGGTGAGCAGTCTCGTGAGCCCCTCTTGGACCATCGACACCTTGAGTTCGCCGTCGCGTGAGAACAGGAACCCGCGGGCGAGCCCGCGACCACCGTGGGCCACGGGTGAGTCCATGTCGTAGAGCAGCCACTGGTCCGCGCGGAGGTCGTGGTGGAACCACATGCAGTGGTCGAGGCTCGCGCCCATGAACGAACCGTCGTCCCAGCGCACGTCGTGCGGGGCGAGCATGGCGTCGAAGAGGTTCATGTCGCTGGCGTAGGTCACGACGCACGCGTGCAGCAGGGGATCGTCGGGCAGGTCGCCGTCCGCGCGGATCCAGAGGCGTTGGCGGGGCTCACGCGAGTGGCCGGGGACCCAGGGCAACTCCCCCAGATATCGCTGCTCGATCGGGTGCGGCAGTCGGTCCCAGTCGCTCGCGTCGTCGGTCTCGCCGCGCAATCGTTGCTGGAGCGAAGGGACGGATTCGGGCTCGGGCACTTCAGGCATCACGACCTGGTGCTCGAGACTGACCTCGTCGGAGTGGAAGCTCGCCTGCATGTTGTAGATGGCGCGGCCGTGCTGGATGGCCACGACGCGCCGGGTGCAGAAACTGCGTCCGTCGCGGATGCGGTCCACCTCGTAGAGGGTCGGCGCGCTGGAGTCCCCGGGGCGAAGGAAGTATGAGTGCAGGGAGTGGACCCGCCCACGGTCGACCGTACGGCCCGCGGCCATCAGGGCCTGGGCCGCCACCTGCCCACCGAAGGTCCGCTGCCGGTCACCCGCGGGGTGCTTGCCACGGAAGATGTTGACCTCGATCGCCTCGAGATCCAGCAGGTCGATGAGGGCGTCAAGGG
>JAJZFO010000177.1 GCA_021805305.1 Actinomycetes bacterium
GGTGATGAAGTGCCCGAATTCGTGCCCCATCACCATCGCGATGACGAGGAACAGCACGAGGGGAAGGGCCCAGCCCCACAGCCAGGTCAGGAGAGCGATCGTGACGACGGTGCCCCCCAGCAACCAGAGGATCGAGGCGCGCGACGATCGAGATTGCATCACTCAGGCAGGCTAGCGTGGGCGATCCGCCGGGCCGCCGCGTCGTTCTCGACCACCGCATGAAGGTCCACCAGGGGGTCGTCAACGTAACGGTCCATCGTGCGTGCCACCACCGTGGCGATGTCCGACCATCCAATGCGCTCCGCCAGGAAGGCGTCAACGCACACTTCGTTGGCCGCCGAGAGCCACGCGGGAGCGGCCCCGCCGCGCCGGGCCGCCGCGTAGGCGAGGTCGAGCGCCGGGAAGGACTCGCGGTCGGGCGCTTCGAAGTCGAGGCGCAGTGACTTGGAGAAATCCAGCTGTCCCCAGTGATGCGCGAGTCGCTCGGGGGCGCCCAGGCAGTACGCGATGGGCAGGCGCATGTCCGGGCGCGAGAGCTGGGCCAGGACCGAACCGTCGACGTACTCCACCATGGAATGCACCACGGACTGGGGATGCACGACGACGTCGATTCGATCGACCTCGATCCCGAAGAGCGCAGACGCTTCGAGCACTTCGAGCCCCTTGTTCATCAGCGTGGACGAGTCGATCGTGATCTTGGGACCCATGCTCCAGGTCGGGTGGGCCAGGGCGTCGCCGGTGGTGACTCGCGCCAGTTGCTCACGCGTCCAGCCGCGAAACGGCCCGCCCGACGCCGTGAGGAGCAGGCGGGCCACGTCGGGATGTCCGGCCTCGAGGGAGCCCTGGAGGCATTGGTGGATGGCGCAGTGCTCGGAGTCCACGGGGAGGATCTGCGCGCCCGGCGTGCGACGAGCCTGCGCGACGACGGGCGCGGCGGCGATCAACGACTCCTTGTTGGCCAACGCCAGGCGAGCGCCGGCCTCGAGGGTCGCGAGGGTCACGGGCAGTCCGGCGAAGCCCATGACGGCGTTCACGACCACGTCGACGTCGACGCAGAGTTCGCGCAGCCCTTCCTCGCCCACCGCGATGTCCACGTGCGCGGGGACCAACGGCGCCAACTCACGACGCTGCTCCTCCCCCTCGACCGCGACCCGGCGCACACCGAACTCCTTCACGAGCTCGGCCAGTTCTCTCACGCGCCGACCCGAGGACAGGGCCACCAACTCGAAGCGGTCGGGTTCGCGACGCAGAACGTCGATGGTCTGGGTGCCGATGGAGCCCGTCGCGCCCATCAGCGCCACGCGACTGCGCGATGTCGTCATCGCTAGCCCAACGAGAGGACGTGGGTCATGAAGTACATCGTGGGCAGGGCGAACAGCAATCCGTCCACCCGGTCGAGCATCCCGCCGTGGCCGGGGAGCAGTCGGCCCAGGTCCTTGACGCCGAGCGTTCGTTTGAACATCGACTCGAAGAGGTCGCCCATGGGGACCACCACGCACATGGCCACCGCGCACTCCAGGCCGTGCGACATCGTCCAGGGATGCATCCTCGGTAGGATCAACGCGCCCGCCAGGAGGGTGAGGAGGGTGCCCCCGATCGTGCCCTCGATCGTCTTGTTGGGCGAGAGCCGCGAATTCAGTGGCCGTTTGCCTAGCCATCGTCCGACGAACAAGGCCCCGGTGTCGTTGGCCACGGTCAAGATGACGGCACCCAGTACGTACGCCAGCCCGTGGCGGTGGGTGAACGTGTGCGGCGCCACCATCAACAACGCGAACGAACCCAGCACTCCGACCCAGGCGTAGACGAAGATCGTGGCGCCGATGCCGTCCACCACGTCGATCATCCTCTCCGCGTTGAGGTACCAGACGAAGGAGAACATCACGAGCAGCGCCGTGACCACGGCCGTCGCGCCGAGTCCCTTCTCGTAGACCGCCACGCACAAGGTCACGACGGCCACCAGGCCGAGGATCGTGGCCGGATGGGCGCCCACCGCGCGAAAACCCGCGAAGGCCTCCCCCGCCGCCAGCGTCAACGCGGCGATGACCAGCACCGTCACGGGCACGGCCCCCAAGTAGAAGATCACGAGGACGACTGCGGCCAGGACCACGCCGGTCAGGGTGGCGACCGAGACACTGCGCGAGGAGCCCCTGCGCACGGCGCGGCCCGAGAGGGCGGCCTCGCGCATCGTCCGTCGCGTGCGGTGCGCCCGCGTCACCTCAGGTCGGGGTGACGCGTCGAGGATCTCCTCGTCGGTGACCGCGGCGTCGGGAGTGAACTCCCAGGGCCGCAGGTCCTCGTCGGTCTTCTCGACGGCGAGCAGCGAGGCGTCGAACTGCTCCTCGTGGGCCACCCAGTCCGCCTCGCCCTCGCGCCACGCCGGGGCCGGTATCGCCGACCACGGATCCACGGCATCGGCGATCTCACGCGCGACGACGATGGGTACCTGGCCCGTGGGGGCGTCCGTCCAATGGGGCAGGAGGGTCTCGGGATCCACCACGGGTACCTCGTCGCCGACCGCACCGACCACGTCGGCCCCG
>JAJZFO010000256.1 GCA_021805305.1 Actinomycetes bacterium
CGGTGTAGAGGTCGAGTGCGATGAGGGGCGCCGGGGCGAGCGAGTGTCCCAGGAACGTCGAGACGGCGACGGCGCCGGTGGTGATCGCCAGGGTCGTCAGTGGCCATCGTCGTCGAACGGCGATGGGCACCGTCGCGAGGAGGTAGAGCGGCGCGAGGAGCCAGAGGGGATAGGTGAGCGCGACGCGGTTGGGGAATCGCGGTAGGACGAGGAGATGGACCAACGCCCCGAGGCTGAACAGCGCGGCGACGGCGTAGTCGACCATCACCCACTGGCGAGTCGACAATCGCGCCAGCCACGGGGGGCGCGGCGAGGGGAGGGCCGTGCTGAGGTTCACACTCGGACGCTAGTCAAGGTCGTGCGGGTTCGCATGCGTCTCGGGTCGCGATTAGCGCTACATCGCAAGGATGACCCCCGCACGCGTGGCCGGGTCTCGGCGTACGACTCGCGTCGACGCAGAAATGGCCCGCCGGCCGATGCGCCGCGCGCCGCAGGCCCACCAGACTTGGGGGTGTCGTCACGAACGAGCGGCGACGCAGCCAGCAGCCACGTGCAGGAGGGCGCATGATCGAGGTCAAGGGCATCACCAAGCGATACAAGGACACCGTCGCCGTCGACGACCTGTCCTTCGAAGTGAGAGAGGGGGTCGTCACGGGCTTCCTCGGACCGAACGGATCGGGTAAGTCCACGACCATGCGCATGATCATGGGTCTCGACGCACCCGACGAGGGCTCGGCGACCATCGACGGCGTCTCCTACCACGACCTCGGGCTACCACTGCGACGCGTGGGGGCGCTGCTCGAGGCCAAGGCCATCCATCCCGGGCGCAGCGCCTATCACCACCTGTGGTACCTGGCCCAGACCAACGACATCTCACGTGATCGGGTCGACGAAGTCCTCGAGATGGTCGGTCTCAGCGCGGTGGCCCGGCGTCGCGTCGGCAAGTTCTCCCTCGGGATGGGCCAACGTTTGGGCATCGCCGCCGCGCTGCTGGGCGACCCACCCACGCTGCTCTTCGACGAGCCCATCAACGGGCTCGATCCCGAGGGGATCTTGTGGGTGCGCAACCTGCTGAAGGGACTGGCGGCCGAGGGCCGCACGGTCTTCGTCTCGAGCCACCTCATGAGCGAGATGGCATTGACCGCGGAGCAGTTGGTGGTGATCGGGCGGGGTCGTCTCATCTCATCGGGCTCGGTGGATGACTTCATCGCCGAGAGCTCGGGTCAGTTCGTGCGCGTGCGAACCCGCGAGGGGCGCACGCTCGAGGAGATCCTTCGCGCGCGTGGCGCGAACGTCGTGGTCGAGGGCGACGGGAGCTACTCGGTGAGCGGCATGGACGCCGCGGCCATCGGTGACCTGGCGGGCGACGCCGGTCTGCACCTTCACGAGCTCTCACCCCAGATGGCGTCGCTCGAGGAGGCCTTCATGGAGCTCACGCGCGACGCCGTGGAGTACCGCGGCCACGACGGTGCCGCCGTCGAACACTCACTCATCGCCTCGTCCAACTCATCCAGCGACCCACGAAAGTAGGCCACATGTCGACCACCCTGTCCTCCAGCCCTTCGCGCACCGCACCCATCCGCGCGGGCGTTCGCACGTCGAGCGCCCTACGTAGCGAGTGGACCAAGGTCCGCACGGTGCGGTCCACGACCTGGACGCTGGTCGCCCTGAGCGTGATCATCCTCGGAGTGGCGGCGATCGCCGGTTCGTCGGTGTCGCATAGCTGGCGAACGATGTCGACCATCGAACGCCTGAGTTTCGACCCGACGCAGCTCTCCTTGCGCGGAATGCTCTTCGGGCAGTTGGTGATCGGGGTCCTGGGCGTCCTGGTGATGAGTGCGGAGTACTCGACCGGATCGATGCGTTCCACGCTCATGGCGGTGCCCACCCGTACCAAGGTGCTCCTCACCAAGGCGGCCGTGATGGCCGCCCTGGGGTTGGTAGTGAGTGAGATCCTCTCCTTCGGCGCCTTCTTCCTCGGCCAGGCCCTGCTGGTGAGCCCCGCGCCGCACGCCACGCTGTCGCAACCCGGTGTGCTGCGCGCGGTGGTGGGGGGAGGCCTCGTCCTGAGCGTCCTGGGCCTGTTCGCCCTGGGGCTGGCGAGCATCATCCGGCACTCGGCGGGAGCGATCACCACCTACGTCGGGGTCTTGTTGGTCCTACCGATCGTGGTCCAGGCGCTACCCTCCTCGATCTCCCAGCCGGTCCTCAAGTACCTGCCGTTTCACATCAGCGACACGATGACCACGGTCACGCACGCGCTGGGCAGCGGACCCTCCTTCAGCCCCTGGGTCGGATTCGCGATCCTCTGCGGGTACGCGGCGCTCGCGCTCGGGGTGGGGGGCTGGCTGTTAGTGCGACGCGACGCCTGAACGACGGCGCGGGGGTCGGCGCTGACGCCCCGTCCCGCGCCCGCTACGTAGGGGGGTCCCGAGGCGTGTAACGCCTCCGGGCCCCCCTCGTCCAAGATTCGCTCGTCCAAGATTCGCTCCTCCAAGATTCTCTGGCGATCGAAGAACCAGCTTCCGTC
>JAJZFO010000263.1 GCA_021805305.1 Actinomycetes bacterium
TCGACCTGGCTCGCGCGCAGCAGCGCGTTGTTGATCCGCCGCACGACGGCGGGGACCGAGTTGGCGGGGTAGAGGCTCTGGTCGGGGTAGGTGTGGCCGCTCAGGTTCGCGTCAGCCGCCACCTGCCAACCCGAGAGGTAGATCGCCTCGAGGCCGGCGCGCACTTGGGCCACGGCCTGGTTGCCGGTGAGGGCCCCGAGGGCGGCCACCCACTGGGTCGGGTCGACGCGGCTGTTCTGGATCTGCTCCCACAGGCGTTGCGCGCCGCGCGCCGCGAGCGTGCGCTCCTCGCGGACCGGACCCCTGAGGGCGACGACCTCGCTCGCGCGGTAGTCGCGACGGACCCCCTGCCACCGTGGGTCGGTGGCCCACTCGAACTCCAGTTGGTCCTCGGTCTGGGTCTGGTCCCCGGGTCGGAGACCCTTCAAGTCATCGCGCATTGTCGTTCCCTCCTAGGTGCGTTTGCGGCCCAACCTAACAGTGAAAATCCAGAAATCTCAGAAATATCATGCAACATTCAGACAAAGTTGATTGAAAATTCTCAAATAGGAAAATTTTGCTAATATTTCTCCATGACGCAATCCCCCTCAATTGAGGTCGACGAGGACGCGTCGATGGCCTTCGCCATCGGTCGACGCATCCGAGAGCGTCGCCTGGCGCAGGGTCTCACCATCACCGAACTCGCCCAGCGCCTCGCGCGGGCACCCTCGCAGGTGTCGCTCATCGAGAACGGCCGCAAGGAACTCAAGCTGAGTGAGCTGCGCCAGATCGCGACGGCACTGGCCACCACGGTCGAGACGTTGATGAGCGCCGAGCCCCCGAATCGACGCGCGGCCCTCGAGATCGCGCTCGACCGCGCTCAACGCGGCAGCGTCTTCTCGTCGCTCAACATCTCGGGACCGGCGATCAGGAAGTCCCTGAGCGACGACGCCATCTCGACGATCCTCGCGCTGCACGACGAGATCCAACGTCTCCACCAGGAACGCGCCGCGACCCCCGAGATCGCGCGACGCGCCAACACCGCGCTGCGCCTGGATCAGCGCAACCGACACAATTACTTCGCGCACCTCGAGGAGATCGCCCGGGACCTCCTGCGGCGGGTCGACCATCATGGTGGTCCCCTCTCGCAACGCAGCGCGAGCGAGCTCGCCGCTCACCTGGGATTCTCGTTGCACTACATCGGCGATTTCCCCAAGTCGACGAGGAGCATCACCGACCTGCGCAACGGGCGGATCTACCTCCCGGCCAACCTCCGCGGCGTGGACCCGCGTTCGGCGCTGCTGCAGGCCCTCGCCCTGCACGTGCTCGAGTTGAAGGAGCCCCGGGACTACGAGGAGCTCCTGCGCCAGCGCGTCGAGACGAACTACCTGGCGGCGGCGCTCCTGATCCCCGAGGCCAGCGCCGTGGAGTACCTCAGCGCGGCCAAGGCGGCGCGCGAGCTCTCGGTGGAGGACCTGCGCGACACGTTCGCCGTCCCCTACGAGATGGCGGCGCATCGATTCACGAACCTGGCCACCGAGCACCTCTCGATCCCCGTGCACTTCTTGAAGGTGCACGACAGCGGCGTCATCTCGAAGGCCTACGAGAACGACAACGTCGTCTTTCCCACCGACGCCCTGGGCTCGGTCGAGGGGCAGATCGTCTGTCGATGGTGGGCGGCGCGCCAGGTGTTCTCCATCGAGGACCGTCTCACGCCCTACCACCAGTACTCGGACAAGCCGGCGGGGACCTACTGGTGCACGTCGAGCATCCAGACCACCCCGACGGGGGTGTTCTCGGTGAGCGTCGGGACGACGTTCGAGGACGCTCGATGGTTCCGGGGTCGCGACACCAAGAAGCGCTTCAAGTCCACCTGTCCCGACGAGCGGTGCTGTCGTCGCCCGTCGGACTCCCTGGCCAGTCGATGGGACGGCATGGCCCAACCCAGCGCTCAACTGAACTCGTCACTCCTCGCGGCAATACCGACCGGCACGTTCACCGGGGTGGACCGGGTCGGCATCTACGAGTTCCTCGAGACCCACGCCCCGAGCGCCCCTACCGGCGAAGCGTGAGACCCGCCGACCCGCGAGGTCGGTCGTTCTCGGCGGCGTCCCCCGACGTCCGCGGCGTCGTCAGGGCCGTTCGGCGCCGCGAGCCCCGAGAACGGCGTGGGCGGCGGACAGTCGGGCCGTGGGGAGGCGGAAGGGCGAGCAGCTGACGTAGTCGACGCCGCACGCGAGCAAGGTGGCGATCGACGCGGGGTCGCCCCCGTGCTCCCCGCAGACGCCGATCGTGAGCTTCGGGTTGGCCTCACGACCCCGTGCGACGGTCCAACGGATCAGCGTGCCGACGCCGTCGGCGTCCAGGACGTCGAAGGGGTTGTTCGCCAGGAGGCCCTGGGCGAGATAGGGCGCCATCAGCTTGCTCTCGACGTCGTCACGACTGAAGCCGAAGGTCATCTGCGTCAGGTCGTTGGTCCCGAGGGAGAAGAAGTCGGCGGTGCGCGCGATGTCCCCGGCGAGCAGAGCCGCGCGGGGCGTCTCGATCATGG
>JAJZFO010000101.1 GCA_021805305.1 Actinomycetes bacterium
GGCCAGTTCGCCCCCCATGAACAGCAGCTTCTTACCGGGCAGGGCGTACTGGTACCCCAGGAGGAGTCGCAGGTTGGCGAAGGACTGCCAGTCGTCGCCCGCCATCTTCGACAGGAGGCTGCCCTTGCCGTGGACGACCTCGTCGTGCGAGAGCGGGAGCATGAACCGCTCGTGACTGGCGTAGACGCCGCGGAAGGTCAACTCCCCCTGGTGGTACTGACGAAAGAGCGGGTCGCGCGCGAGATAGTCCAGGGTGTCGTGCATCCACCCGAGGTCCCACTTGAACGTGAAGCCCAGCCCACCGTCGCCACTGGCGTGGGTGACCTTGGGCCACGACGTTGACTCCTCGGCGATCACCACCGCCCCGGGGAACGCGGAGGTGACCTCGTCGTTGCACTGGCGTAGGAAGGAGATGGCGTCGAGGTCGTCACGACCACCGAAGCGGTTGGGCACCCACTGCCCCGGGGCGCGGCTGTAGTCGAGGTAGAGCATGGAGGCCACCGCGTCGAGTCGCAGCCCGTCCACGTGGTACTCCTCGAGCCAGAAGCACGCCGAGGAGATCAAGAAGCTGCGCACCTCGTTGCGGCTGTAGTTGAAGGTCCAGCTCAGCCAGTCCGGGTGCACGCGCTGACGCACGTCGGCGTGCTCGTAGAGGTGCGTCCCGTCGAAGAGTCCCAGGGCGTGCGCGTCGGAGGGGAAGTGAGAGGGCACCCAGTCGAGCAGGACGCCGATGCCGTGCGCGTGGAGCTCGTCCACGAGGAACTTGAAGTCGTCGGGGTCGCCGTAGCGCGAGGTGGGCGCGAAGTACCCGGTCGTCTGGTACCCCCACGAGCCGTAGAACGGGTGCTCCATGATCGGCAGGAACTGCACGTGGGTGAAGCCCAGCTCCGCGCAGTAGGCCGGCAACTGTGCGGCCATCTCGCGGTAGGTGAGGCTGCGATTCGCCTCCTCGGGCACCCGTCGCCACGAGCCGAGGTGCACCTCGTACACCGACACCGGCCGGCTGCGCGCCACGTAGCTCGCGCGATCGTTCATCCAGCGCTGGTCGCGCCACTCGTAGCGTGACTCCCACACGCGCGTGGCGGTCTTGTCGGGCACCTCGAAGTGGCGCCCGAGCGGATCGGCCTTGTCGATGTCGCTGCCCCCCAGTCGCGAACGGATCCGGTACTTGTAGGTCTGACCCTTCGACGCGTGCGGCACGAACCCCTCCCACACCCCGGAGTTGTCGCGGGCGAAGAGCGCGTTGGCCGTGCCGTCCCAGTCGTTGAAGTCCCCCACCACCGCCACGCGCTCGGCGTTGGGCGCCCAGACCGCGAAGTAGCAGCCCGCCACGCCCTCGGCGATCATCGGGTGACAGCCCAGATGGTGATGGAGTCGGAAGTGTCGCCCCTCGTTGAACAGGTGCAGGTCCTCGGCCGAGAGGAGCGTGACGTCAGAGACCCGGGGCTGCCCGTGACCCCCCGAGGCGAAACCACGACGTTCCCTCAAGGGCGCGAGGGCCTCGCTCAACACCGTGGTCGCGGCCAACTCCTCGAGGCTCAGGGGGACCAGTTGACTCCAGTTCGCGCGCTCGTCGAAGGTCCCGGGCAGGTTCACCCCCGTCGCCATCTCGAGCAGGTCCTCCACCTGGACCATCACCAATCCCGCGTCGGAGTCGGCCAGCGCGGCGTGCACCGCGTCGAGCACCCGCGCGGGCCCGACGCCCGGTTCGCCCGCCCGGTCCGGGTCCAGACCCAGCGCGCGCACCAGCCGGTCGCGGTCGTGACGGCGCTGCGCGCGCGCGGGGACCGCGGCGTCGGCGCTGAGCTGCCCCACCGCGACACGCTCGTCCAGGTCCGCCTCCCCCCACCACCCGAGAAAGGTGGCGGTGTCGTGGGTACCGAACGAGGCGACCGCCCCCGCGGGCACCTCGTCGAGGGACTCCTCGCCGATGGCGAACTGCGCCACGTACGTCCGACGCAGGCCCTCGTGCGCCATGGCCTCGCGCAGGTCGCCGTCGACCGTGCCGAGGTCCTCGCCCACGACGTCGCAGCCGTGACGCTGGGCCTCGATGGCGACGATCGCGAGCAGTTCGTGGAAGGGCATCTTGACGTAGAGCCCGTCGCGGGCGCTGGCCCCGTCGGGCACCCAGAAGAGTCGCTGCAGACCCATCACGTGATCGATGCGCACCACACCGGCCACCCGCATGTGGCAGCGCAGCGCGTCGCGGAACTGCTGGTGGGCGTTCTCGCGGATCCGCGCGGGGTGCAGTGGGGGTGAGCCCCAGGTCTGACCCTCGGTCGTCAGGTCGTCGGCGGGGGCGCCGATCGACGTCGCTGAGACGTACTCCGAGGGGTTCTTCCACACGTCGTACCCGTCGGGGTGCACCCCGATGGGAATGTCGAGTTGCAAGGTCTGGCCGCGCTGGGCCAGACGGCGCGACAGGTCCGACATCTGGGAGTCGATGATCCACTGGGCGAAGAGGTGATAGCGCACGAGGGTCGGGTCCACGTCGTTCCAACGCAGCAGACCCGACCTCGCCACC
>JAJZFO010000030.1 GCA_021805305.1 Actinomycetes bacterium
CATCGCGGCGGCCAACCTGGCCGACCGCTACATCGCCGACCGCTTCCTCCCCGACAAGGCCATCGACCTGATCGACGAGGCGGGTAGCCGCCTGCGCATCCGTCGGATGTCGGCCCCGCCGGCCGCCAAGCGTTTCGACGAGGACATCGCGCGCGTGCGCGCCGACAAGGAGTCGGCGATGGAGAAGGGCGCCCTCGAGCAGGCCAAGGCCCTCGAGGAGCAAGAGCGCGACCTCATCGCCAAGAAGGACGAGCTCGACGCCACCGTCAAGGCGTCGGGGGGCAACACCTTCGACCTCGTGGACGAGGAGACCATCGCCGAGGTGCTGGCCAACTGGACCGGTATCCCGGTCTACCGCCTCACCGAGGAGGAGACCTCCAAGTTGTTGCGCATGGAGGACGAACTGCACAAGCGCATCATCGGCCAAGACGAGGCCATCATCGCCTTGTCGCGCGCCATTCGGCGCACCCGCGCGGGGCTGAAGGACCCCAAGCGTCCCGGCGGGTCCTTCATCTTCCTCGGACCGACCGGGGTCGGCAAGACCGAACTCGCCAAGACCCTGGCCGAGTTCCTCTTCGACGACCAGGACGCGTTGATCCAGCTGGACATGAGCGAGTACATGGAGAAGCACTCGGTTTCGCGACTGGTGGGATCGCCCCCGGGGTACGTGGGCTACGACGAGGGTGGTCAACTCACCGAAGCGGTACGGCGCAAGCCGTTCTCCGTGGTGCTCTTCGACGAGGTCGAAAAGGCGCACCCCGACGTCTTCAACACCTTGTTGCAGATCCTCGAAGACGGTCGCCTGACCGACGCCCAGGGCCGCGTGGTGGACTTCAAGAACACCATCTTGATCATGACCTCGAACCTGGGCACCGCCGACCTGCGCAAGACGATCGGCTTCTCGAAGGGTTCGGACCTCGCCAGTCACGAACGCATGAAGGAGAAGGTGCACCAGGCGCTCAAGGCGCACTTCCGCCCCGAGTTCTTGAACCGCATCGACGACACCATCGTCTTCCACGAGTTGACCAAGGACGAGGTCATCGCGATCGCCGACCTGTTCATCTCGCGACTGCGTGAGCAGTTGGCGGTGCAGGGCCTCGGTCTCGAGCTCTCGGCCGCGGCGCAGGCCTACCTGGCCGACAAGGGGTACGACCCCGAGTTGGGGGCGCGTCCGCTGCGCCGGGCCATCCAGACCTACGTCGAGGACGTCTTGAGCGAGAAGATCCTCTTCAAGGAGTTCCACGCCCCCCAGACCATCGTCGTGGACGTGGTCGAGGGCCCCGAGGGACCGTCGCTGAGTTTCGAGGGCGTCGAGGGCCTCCCGCCCTCGGTCGACTTCGAAGACCTCTCACCCAACGCGTAGTCGTCACACGCCATCCCTAGAGTTGGTCCCATGAAGACCCACTCGGTGCACGTCTGTCGCGAATGCGGCACGACGTCGCCGCGGTGGGTCGGACGTTGTCCGGGGTGCGCGGCGTGGAACTCCCTCGACGAGGAGAGGGTGCTGGCGCGCGCGTCGGCCCCGACACCGGTGCGCACCGTGGCGCTGCACACCCTCGAGGGGGACGACGAGCGACGGCTCTCGACGGGGGTGTCCGAACTCGACCGCGTCCTGGGCGGGGGACTGCTCGCGGGGTCGACGACGCTGCTCTTCGGTGAGCCGGGGGTGGGCAAGTCCACCCTGGCGCTCATGAGTCTGCGGGCCCTGGCGCACGCGGGCACCTCCGTGCTCTTGATCGGCGCCGAGGAGTCCGCCCCGCAAGTCGCCCAGCGGGCGCGCCGGTTGGGCCCCGTCCCCGCGGGCCTCGAGGTGGCGAGCACCACGTCGGTGGCGGCCGCCCTGGCCCTGATCGAGGGGCGACACCCCCAGGTGTGCGTGATTGATTCGATCTCGGCGATGAGTGATGACGCGCTGGCCAGCGTGGCCGGGTCGGTCCCCCAGGTCCGCAACGCCGCCGAGCGACTCTGCGCCCAGGCCAAGGCCACGGGCACCGCGCTCGTCTTGGTGGGGCACGTCACCAAGGACGGGGAATTAGCGGGTCCGCGCGCCCTCGAGCACCTGGTCGACACGGTGGTGCGCATCGAGGGCGACCGCTACGGCACCCTGCGCGTCGTGCGCGCGATCAAGCACCGCTTCGGTCCCACCGGCGAGGTGGGCCTGCTCGAGATGGTGAACGAGGGGTTGCGCGACCTGCCCGAGACGGCGATGGTCCTGGGACGCGAGGGTTCGGACGTGCCCGGGGTGGTCTTCACCGTCACCAACGACGGGTCGCGCTCCTTCCTGGTGGAGGTGCAGGCGCTGGTGGCCTCGAGTTCGGGCTCCCCGCGACGGGTGGCCCACCAGGTCTCCTCCCAGCGCCTGGCCCTCATGCTGGCCGTCTTGGAGGCGCGCTGTGAGATCGACGTGAGCGCCGCCGACGTCTTCGCGGCGACCGCGGGCGGACTCGCCGCCACGGAGCCGGGGGTGGACCTGGCCCTGGCGATCGCCGTGGCGTCGGCGGCCGGGGGCTTCGCGGTGGCG
>JAJZFO010000085.1 GCA_021805305.1 Actinomycetes bacterium
AACCGTGACCCCCCAACGGGTGGTCCGACGCACCGGCGGGTATCGCGTAGGGGGTGCCGCCGCGCGCGACCACGTCGGCCAGGGCCTGCTCCCAGGAGGGGCGAAAACCGATGTCGAAGGTCGCCGGGTCGAGGCGCACCTCGGCCCCCATCAGACGCGAGAGCAGGATGTTGCCCGTGGTCTCGTAGTGCGGTTCATCCCAGTCGACCCAGTGCTCCTGGACGAGGACGCACTTCAGTCCGAGGTGGGCCGCCACCGCGGCCACCTGGCGCGTGTGGTTAGATTGCACGCCGCCGATGGAGACGAGGGTGTCGCAACCCTGGGCCAGGGCGTCGGCGGCGAGGTATTCGAGCTTGCGCGTCTTGTTACCCCCGAAGGCCAGTGCCGAGTTGACGTCGTCGCGTTTGGCCCAGATCTCGACCTTGCCACCGAGGTAGTCGCTCAGACGATCGAGACGCTGCAGGGGCGAGGGTCCAAAGGTGAGGGGGATGCGGGGAATCGCGTCGAGGGCGGCTCTGGTCACGGCACTCCAGTGTTCGAAGGGAGGAACCCCGCCATATTGGCACCCCGTCACCGGTCGTGGGCGTCTTCTGACACGATTGGCGAAAAATTTGGTAGAATAGTAAATCCCCTACTGCGCAGTTGCGCGGCTTTTCTTTGAGGAGAACCCGAGTCATGGCTACTCACAAGTACAAAAAGGGTGATCGTCTCGTTTACCCTCATCACGGGGCGTGCACGGTCGAGAAGATCGAAAAGATGACCGCGTTCGACGTGAAGCAGGACTACCTGAAGCTCAAGGTCGCCTACACCGATCTGATCCTCATGGTCCCGGTCGCCAACGCGGAATCGGTGGGGCTGCGCGAAGTGATCAACGACGAAGAGGTCGAAGAGGTCTTCGCCGTGCTGCGCAAGAAGGAAGCGCGCATGCCGACCAACTGGTCGCGCCGGTTCAAGAACCACTCGGAGAAGTTGCGCTCGGGTGACATCTATCAGGTCGCCGAAGTCGTGCGCAATCTCTCAATTCGCGACAAGGACAAGGGACTCTCCGCGGGCGAGAAGCGCATGTTGACGCGCGCGCGTCAGATCCTGGTCTCGGAACTCACCTTCGCGCTCAACGTGGACACTGACGCGGCGGAGGAAAAGCTCGCCTCCGTGTTGCCGTAATCGTGACGGTCGCCGCCATTGTCGTGGCGGGCGGCCGCGGGATCCGCTTCGGCGGACCCAAGCAGTTCTCGCCCCTGGGTGAACGAAGCGTGGCGGCGTATTCCGTGCTCGCCGCGCGATCGGTCGCCGAGGTGGTGGTACTCGTGGTTCCGGCCGACTACCGCGGAACGGGCGAGGGAGCGGACCTCATCGTCGTCGGTGGCGTGACGCGCGCCGACTCGGTGCGGTCGGGTCTCGCATCGTTGCCCGAGTGTGACGTGGTCGTGGTGCACGACGCGGCGCGCCCCCTGGCGTCGACGAACTTGTTTCGCGAGGTGGTGGCGGCGGTGAACTCGGGTGTCGACGGCGCGATTCCGGGCCTTCCGGTCACCGACACCGTCAAGCGCACCACGGTCCGTGACGGTCGCGTGGTGGTCGAGGAGACCCTCATTCGCGATCAGCTGGTGGCGGTGCAGACGCCCCAGGCCTTTCGACGCGACGTGCTCGTTCGCGCGCACGCGTCACACGACGAGGCGACCGACGACGCAGCTCTGGTGGAATTGGTGGGTGGCACCGTAGTGATCGTCACGGGGGATATTCACAACGTCAAGATCACCGAGCCGTCGGATCTCGCGCGGGTGGCCGCGGCCCTGGGGGCGAACGAATGAGAATTGGCCACGGCATCGACGTGCACCGCTTCAGTGAGGACGCGCAACGAGAACTTCGCCTCGGGTTGGTGCGCATCGACGGCGCCGTCGGTTTGAGTGGTCACTCCGACGCCGACGTGGCGACGCACGCGTTGATCGACGCCCTACTGGGCGCGGCGAACTTGGGTGACATCGGACGTCACTTCCCCGACGACGACCCGAAATTCGCGGGTGTCGCCTCGCGCACGATGCTCAGCGAGACGCTGCTCCGTGTCGCGGCGGCCGGTTTTCGCCCCGTCTCGGCGGATATTACGATCATCGCCGAACGACCGAAGTTGGCGATGTACATGCCCGCCATGGTCGAGGAACTGTCGCAGGTGGTCGGCTGCGTGGTCTCGGTGAAGGCCACGACGGCCGAGGGCCTGGGCGCGCTGGGCCGCGCCGAGGGAATTGCCGCGACGGCGGTAACCCTAGTAGAGGAGATGTCATGAGTCCACGTCCCGCACCCCGCCGTGGCCCCCAGGGTCGACCCTCACGCCAAGGGGGGCGACCGATGGTCGGCGGCCAGGTCGGCGGCCCCCGACGCGCACCGAGTCGGGAGAAGGAGGGTTTGGGCGGTGAACAGGTCGAAGGGCGCCACGCGGTCCTCGAACTTTTGAAGGCCCGGCGTCGTTCGGTGCACAAGATCTACGTCGCCGACGCGCAAGACCCGTCCGACACCCTCGACG
>JAJZFO010000157.1 GCA_021805305.1 Actinomycetes bacterium
GCTGCACTCACTCGCTTCGACCAGCGCAAATTCGATCGCGCTCAGCGACCGCGACCGCTGCCTGCTGGTGGTGCCGATGTTCCACGTGGCGGCCTGGGGCGCGGTCTATACCTCCTTCATGGCCGGCACCGAACTGATCATGCCCCAGATGTTCCTACAGGGCGAGCCGCTGCTCAACATGATGATGGAGTTGCGTCCCACGGTGGCCCTGGGCGTTCCCACGATCTGGAACGACGTGCTACGCGCGGCCGGCGGACGTTCCGACACCGACCTATCGAGTTTGAGGATGATCCTGGCCGGCGGGGCGGCGGTGCCCCGATTCTTGATCGAGGCGTTCCGCGAGCGCCACGGCGTCGACGTACTCCAAGGCTGGGGGATGACCGAGACCAGCCCGTTGGTCGCGGTGTCGATGCCGCCCGCGGGGGTGAGCCCCGAACACGAGATCGACTATCGGGTCAAGGCGGGACGTGTCATGGCGGGCGTGCAGATCCGCATCACCGACGAGAATGGCGCGGTCCTGGCGCGCGACGGGGTGGCGACGGGCGAGTTCGAACTGCGCGGCCCCTGGATCACCGCGAGCTACTACGGCGTCGACGCGCCCGAATTGTTCCGCGACGGCTGGCTGCGCACCGGTGACATCGGTACCCTCGATCCCCACGGCTTCATGGTCGTCACTGACCGCGCCAAGGACATGATCAAGTCCGGGGGTGAATGGATCTCCTCGGTGGAACTCGAGACCACCGTCATGGGACACGACGGGGTCTTCGAGGCCGCCGTGATCGCGGTGCCCGACGACCGCTGGCAGGAGCGGCCCCTGTGCGTGGTCGTGCGCGCGGCGGAGTCGACGGTGAGCGCGACGCAGTTGCGCGACTATTTGAGGCCCTTCGTGGCCAAGTGGTGGCTGCCCGAACACTGGAGCTTCGTCGACGCGATCCCCAAGACCAGCGTCGGCAAGTTCGACAAGCGCGCCCTGCGGCGCCTCGTCGCCGAGGGCAAGCTCGAGGTCGAGACCCTTGAGTGAGTCGCTGAGCGAACTGGCCGACGCCGTGAGCTCGCTCGAGCAACGCGTGGCCGACGCCATCTTCACCACGGTGCGTGCCCAGTTGCGCGACGAGGACGACACGGGCGCGCGCGAACTCGAACGGCGTCTGGCCAAGGTCCGGCGAAGCCTACAGAAGGCCGAGGGCCTCCTGCGCGGCTACGACCGCGACTGACCCCGCCAGGTGTTGACCTCGTCGATCACCCGTCGAAGGGTCGCGTAGCTGCGGCCGTTGTACCCGAAGGCCACCGTGGTGCCCCGGGCCCCGCTGTCGAGGGTGAACGAGAGTTGGGGGAATCTCTCGCCGAGGCGAGCGAACTCCTCGTCGGTGGGTGCGACGCGCAGCGTGAGCATCGATTCGCCGTCGACCCTCACACTGCCGATGTAGTTCTCGTAGAAGGTCGTGATCTCACGCACGGCGTCCTCGACATTGTCCACCAGGCGGTAGGTGACCTCATCACCGGGGCTCAAGTACCCCTGCGCCACGACCTCGCGATCCATGAAGTCCGCCCACGCCCGCCAGAAGGTCCCGCCCGCGACGTCCACCAGGACCACGGGCACGGGGTCGGTCTTACCGGTGTGCAAGAGGGTGAGGATCTCGAAGAGCTCGTCCATGGTGCCCACGCCGCCGGGGAAGGCCACGAAGGCCTGCGACGAGCGCGTCATGATCACCTTGCGCGTGAAGAAGTACGACGTGGCGATGTGGCGGTGCTCAACGTCGACGTAGGCGTTGGTCCCGTGCTCGAAGGGCAACTCGATGTTCACGCCGATGGAGTTCTCGCGCCCCGCGCCCTTGGAGGAGGCCTCCATGATCCCGGGTCCCGCGCCGGTCACGGTCATCCACCCGCGTCGCGCGAGCTCCGCGCTGAGCGCCGAGGCGAGTTGGTACAACTCGGAGTCCGCGCGGGTGCGCGCCGAGCCGAAGACCGTGGCCTTGTGCGTGTCGTGCCAGGGTTCGAAGAGCCGCGAGCCCTCGAGCAGCTCCTCCAAGGCCGTGACCGCGCCTTCGAGGTCGCCGAGATTGCTCTCGTACTGCGCGAGCGACAGGGCGCGCGACACCAGGGCCCGGATGGCCGCGACGTGTCGGGGTGAGGTGACCGTGCCCGCGGTGGATTCGGCGACGAAACGCTCGATGGCGTCGGGCGTCACGCCAAGGCCTGATAGAGCGTGGTGCGCTGGCGCAACGGTCGCCCGAGCGGCTCCACCAGCTTCTCCAGCATCGCCACGTCCATCTCCTGGCCGTGCACCGCTCCGGCCGCGCGCGAGATGTTCTCGTCCATCAGGGTTCCCCCCACGTCGTTGGCGCCAGCTTGAAGGATTCGCCGCGAGCCCTCGACGCCCATCTTGACCCAACTCACCTGGATGTTGTCGATCAAAGTGGCGTAGTGCAGCCGCGCCACGGCGTGCATCAGCACCGCCTCACGGAAGGTGGGACCCTTGCGCGACTTGCCGCGCAGGAACAGCGGGGTCGCCATGTG
>JAJZFO010000105.1 GCA_021805305.1 Actinomycetes bacterium
CTCGCCCTCGGGGGCCGCGCAGTAGGCGATGCCCATCGCCGTCGCGTGCAGTGGATGACGGTCGCCCTCGTCGACCGCGGCGATGGGCAGATCGACATCCGCCGGGTCGTAGCGGCGCGAATACTCCCCCGCCGCCGCGTAGGGCGGGTGGGGTCGCAGGTAGCTGACGTGGGCGAACCAGCCCTCCTCCTGGACGCCGAGCCACTCGAGGAACTTGTCGGTCAAGAAGCCCGTCAGGGAGTGCTCCGCCGGTCGATCCGGCTCGCCCCGCAACGCCGCCGCCCACCCGAAGGGAACGTCGTAGCCAAGCTCGCGCAGGTGCTCGACCCAGGTCGCCTGACTCTCGGGCAGGTAGTGACCGAGGGCGAAGCCCGGGAGGATGCCGTCGTAACTGTCGAGGCGAGGGTCATCGACCCCCGCCGCCTGACTCGGATCGAGACCCTGGTCGGTGTAGCCGAAGAGCGTCGGCACGTAGCCCGCTCGCCGCGCCAGACGGGCGACGTTGTCGAAGCGGTCCTCCAACGGCGAGCCGTTGGCCACCACGCGATTGTTCATCTGATAGGTCCCGGTGTAGAGCGCCGCGCGACCGGGCGCACACGGCGCCGCCTGCGAGTAGTGCTGGCCCAGTCGGACACCCTCGGCGCAGAGGCGGTCCAGCGTCGGGGTCTGGACCACCCGATGTCCGGCCGCGCCGAAGGAGTCGGCGCGGAACTGATCGAGGGTGATGAAGAGCACATTCACGCTGGCGTGGCCTCACTGTCGTCAAGGGGGATCGAGCTCTCGAGCCCACCGGTGGGTGAGATTTTACCGAGACCCCACGTGACGAGGACGTGAACCTGAACGTGAACCAGGTTGCGCGGTGGGTCCACGGAGACGCCGCGAACTAGAGGGCGCAGGGTGCGGAATGTACTCATTAGTCTGAGTCCGTGTCCTCGTCCCACAGCCCCGTGCTGGGCGTCCTCTTGATCGTGGCGTTCGTCGTGACGTCACGACTGGTGCGGCGCGGGCGTCTTCAGTCGAGGACCGCCCAGCTGGAAACGGGACAACGGATTCGCCCCCTCGCCATCACCCTGCTCGATCCCCTCTTCAGCGTGGTGATCATCGGACCCTATCTCTGGCGCCTGGTCACCCACTCCTCGACGCACGTCGCGGTGGCTGTCGTGGGGGCGCTCCTCGGTGTCCTCATCGGCTACGCCCGCGCCCACGTGATGTTCGTGCGCGCGATCCGGCCGACCACCTCGGTGGTGTTGCGGCGAAGCGGCTTCGAATACGCCCTCCTCGCCCTCTTGATCGTCCTGCGCTCGGCCGAGGGCACCATCGAGCGCTCCTCGTCGACTCTGGCGTCATTGGGGGTCACCGTCCTCGCGGCGCTGGCCCTCAGCGAGGCGATCTCGCGCTCGGGTTTCATCGTCAAGCGCTACCTCGACGGCCCCCGTACCGCGGGGACGGACCAAAGCCTGAACGACTCGCTCTAGGCGCTCTCGTCACGTCCCCGATCGCGCGCTCGCGGGACCACCTCGTCAAGCGCTCGCGTGACGACGAGAGTCGCGGCCGACCTCGACGAGGGGCACCCGTCCGCATCCTTCATCTCATCTCGATATGAGATAAGAGATATGCAGTCCATTTCAAAATTAGATGACACGCGAGTGCCGTCGGGACGGCAAGGTGTAGTCATGAACGCACGCCACCACTCCAATTCCTACGTGTCACCCATCCACGATGAGGCCGATTCTCACGAGAGGATCGCGGCAGAGTTGATCGCCGAGGGACTCTCCGGCGTGGCCGAAGAAGACACCTGGATCCTCAACGCGCGACTCGACCACCACCACGCGAACCTCCACCAGCGCCGACGCCAGCGCCTCTACGACGCGGCGGGCTGACGAGGCGCACCCCGGCGACCGCCGGCGAGACCCGGTGACTCAGTGCGCGCGCACCACTCGCTCCACCGCGTCGGCGACCGCCTTGGACACCTTGGTGTTGAACACCGTCGGGATGATGTAGTCGACCGACAACTCCGACTCCTGCACGATGTCGGCGATCGCGTGCGCGGCGGCCAGTTCGACCTCCTCGGTGACGCGCGTGGCACCGGCGTCGAGGAGCCCGCGGAAGATGCCCGGGAAGGCCAGCACGTTGTTGATCTGATTGGGCTCGTCGCTACGACCCGTAGCGACGATGGTGGCGTGGCGACGCGCGAGCGCGGGATCGATCTCCGGCGCGGGATTGGCGAGCGCGAACACGATCGCGTCTGACGCCATCGAGGCGACCTGCTCCTCGGTCACCAGATTCGGACCCGAGACACCGATGAAGACGTCAGCGCCCTTGAGCGCGTCGCCGATGTCGCCGCGCCGCTTGTCCTTGTTGGTGCTCTCGGCGAGCCAGCGACGATCGGCGTCGAGGCTCGGGTCATTCTCGTCGAGGATCCCTCGACTGTTGACACCCACGATGTCGCCGACGCCCTCGGCCATAAGAAGCTTCGCGATGGCGACTCCGGCCGCGCCCACACCCATCA
>JAJZFO010000349.1 GCA_021805305.1 Actinomycetes bacterium
CGAGGCCACGCGCGCCGCCTTGCGCCCGGGGGTGACCACCGCGCAGCTCAACGAGATCGCCGCGGACGTGCTGGCCAAGCGCGGCGCGCGCTCGAACTTCCTCAACTATCACGGGTTCCCCGCGGTGATCTGCACGAGTCCGAACGACATGATCGTCCACGGGATCCCCGGCGAGTACGTCCTGCGCGAGGGGGACATCATCTCCGTGGACTGCGGCGCCATCGTCGAGGGGTACCACGGTGACGCCGCCTACACCGCGGGGGTGGGGGAGATCAGTGCCCTGGCCCAGAAACTCATTGACGTCACCGAACGTTCGATGTGGGCGGGCATCGAGCAGCTGCGCGTGGGCAATCGCCTGCACGAGGTCGGTCGAGCCGTGCAACGGGTCGCCGAGTCCGCGGGCTTCTCGGTGGTGCGCGAATACGTGGGTCACGCGATCGGCACCGCGATGCACGAGAGTCCCCAGGTGCCCAACTACTGGCCCGGCAACCCGGGTCCCACCCTCAAGGAGGGGATGGTCTTCGCCGTGGAGCCGATGGTCAACGTCGGTAGCTACGACACCTACGTCCTCGACGACGGGTGGGGGGTGATGACCCAGGACGGTCAACTCTCGGCCCACTTCGAACACACCATCGCGGTCACCGACAACGGGCCCGAGGTCTTCACCGTCGCCTGAGGGCGACGACGCCAACCGGTACCCGCCCCGGGTACCACCGCGGTGCCACCTCGCGGCCCCGACCATCCGTGTCGTCCTGGCCGTGTCATCCGGGGCCCCGTCTCACGTGACGTGCGAGTCACGTCCTCGCCCGCCCGGCAGCCATCAGTGAAATTTATTCATCATCGAAAGAGATGTGCAGAGTCAATTCATCACTAATCGTGATACAATCGTGGTGGGGCGAGCCCGCAACAGGTGGTTCGCTTCCGCAGTACCGCTTCAGAGGGCGCTTCGAACGAAGCGAGGGGGGTTCCCTGAATTTCGCTTTTAGAAAGGAAGTTCACCCATGAGCATCTTGGACACCACTCGAGAGACCCAGACCCGGGTCGACGACGAGGTCATCAACGCCACGCCCACGTTCGCGCCAGTCGCGACCGCCACCGCCACCACGAGCCCGGCGACGCGAATCGCCCGTGACGTCACGACGAGCCGGGCGGCGCGCTTCCTCGCCGCACTTCGCCACAGTGGCTTCTCCAGTCGCGACCGGGCCCTGATGGCCGCCGAGCCGGCCATCTACGAGGAGTACCGGGCGAGCCTGGCTCGTCGCGAGACGGCCCGCGAGATGGCGCGCGGGAACTGATCGACCAAGGGCGGGGCGCCTTCGGGCGCCCACGCTCAGTCGTGTCGGTCGCGGTCGAACTGGCGCTGGGCGAAGAGCGCCGCCTCGGTGCGGCGCTGAAAACCCAACTTCGCGAGAAGGTTGGACACGTAGTTCTTCACCGTCTTCTCCGCGAGGAACATCACCTCGCCGATCTCGCGGTTCGAGAGTCCCTCGGCCAGCAACTCCAGGATGCGTCGTTCCTGGGCGCTCAAGGACTCCAGGCGAAGGTCCTCGGTGATCTGGCGACGAAGGCGCTCGCGCGCGCGTTCGATCTGATCGTTGCTCAGGAGCATCTCGCCCTGGGCCACGCGCCGAATGGAGTTGACCAGGTCGTCGCCGCGGACGTTCTTGAGCACGTAGCCCTGGGCGCCGGCCAGGACCGACGCGTTGAGCGCTTCGTTGTCCGCGAAGGAGGTCAGCATCAGGCAGTTGAGGTGGGGATGGTTCTCGCGCAGGGTCCGACAGAGGTCCACGCCACTGCCGTCGGGCAGGCGCACGTCCAACACCGCGACGTCCACCTCGCTCACGTCCAGGGCGAGCGCCCCCTCGAGGGTCCCGGCTTGTTGGGTCACCACGAGGTCGGCGTTGGATTCCAGGAGTTCGCGCAGCCCGCGACGGACAATCTCGTGGTCGTCGACGAGTAGTAGTCGAATCACGTCAGGCCTTCTTCAGTGCAGTCCACGTCACCAATGTCCCACTCCCTAGGTCCGATTCAATCACACATTCGCCGCCCAGGTCGTGCGCGCGCGTGGCGAGATTGCGCAGGCCCCGCCCGACGCCGCTGACCTCGTCGAAGCCAATACCGTTGTCGCGCACGCTCAACACCAGATAGTCGCCGTCACTGTCGATGTTCACGTCGATGTGCGTCGCCTCGGAGTGTCGCACGATGTTCGAGAGGATCTCGCGCAGCGCCTGGATGGTGTGGTGCGCGCAGTGCTCGTTGACCTCCTGGGAGAGTCCCGATTCCATCGCCAGGTGCGCCTGGACGCCCAGGCGGTTACCGACCTCACTGGTCAGGGCCGTGGCACGCTGGCGCAGCGTGTCCTCAGTGGCGCGGTCCTGATCGATCTCGAAGATCGTGGTGCGGATGTCGTGGATGGTCTCGTTGAGCTCGTCCAAGGCCCGGTTGAGACGCAGGTGGGCACTGTCGTCATCGATCAGCGGCAGCGCCATCTGCAGACTCAGTCCCAC
>JAJZFO010000022.1 GCA_021805305.1 Actinomycetes bacterium
CGACGAAAGGCATCCACTACGTCGACTGCGGCACGAGCGGCGGCGTCTGGGGCCTCGAGCGCGGCTACTGCCTGATGATCGGCGGCGAGGACGCGACGGTCCGCCACCTCGATCCGCTGTTCAAGACGATCGCGCCCGGAGCCGGCGGCGTGGCCGCGACCCAGGGGCGCACCCGCACCGACGGCACCGCCCAGGACGGCTACCTCCACTGCGGGCCGAGCGGCGCCGGGCACTTCGTGAAGATGGTCCACAACGGCGTCGAGTACGGCATGATGGCCGCGATCGCCGAGGGCCTGAGCATCCTGCGTCACGCCAACGTGGGCACGCTCGCCCAGGTCGCCGACGCCGAGACCACTCCCCTGCGCGACCCCGAGAACTACGCCTTCGACATCGACCTCGCCCAAGTGGCCGAGGTCTGGCGTCACGGGTCGGTCGTGAGCTCGTGGTTGATGGACCTCACCGCCGAGGCGCTCGCTCGCTCGCCGGAGCTCGACGAGTTCTCGGGCCGCGTGTCGGACTCGGGCGAAGGTCGCTGGACGGTCGAAGCCGCTATCGCCGAATCGGTCCCCGCCCCGGTGATCAGCGCCGCGCTGTGGCAACGCTACGAGTCGCGCTCACGAGGCGACTTCACCGCGAAGGTCCTCTCCGCGATGCGCGCGGGTTTCGGGGGACACGCCGAGAAGGGGTCCTGATGCGCCACGACCTTCACGTGGACCAGGACCTCGAGGGGCTCGCGCACCACGGCGCGAATTACATCGCCGCCGCGGCCCGCGACGCCGTGGCGCGGCGCGGGCTCTTCACGATGGCGGTGAGCGGGGGGCGCAATCCCTGGACGATGTTTGGCGACCTGGCCTCGTGCGACATGCCCTGGGAGCGCACGCGGATCTTCCAGGTGGACGAGCGCGTGGCCCCCGCGGGGGACGACGAGCGCAATCTCACCCACCTTGAGCGCAGTCTGTCGGGTGTCGACGTCGAGGTCGTCGCGATGCCCGTGCAGGACGAGGACCTCGACGCCGCCACCGCGGCCTACGAGCGAGGACTGCCCGCGAGGTTCGACCTGATCCACCTCGGCCTCGGTCCCGACGGTCACACCGCCTCCCTGGTGGCCAATGACCCGGTGCTCGACGTGAGCGACCGGCTGGTCGCGCTGACGGCTCCCTACCAGGGTCGACGACGTATGACCCTGACCTACCCCGCGCTCGCGCGTACCGAGCAGCTCCTGTGGCTGATCACCGGCGAGGAGGCCCGTGGCGCCCTCACGGCATTGTTGCGCGGCGACGAGACGATACCGGCCGGGAGGGTGAGCGCCCCGCGATCGCTCATCATGACGGACCTGGTGGTCGGCTAGACGATGGACACCGATCACGAGAAGCGGCGCGCCGCCCAGGCCGGGGCCGAACTGATCGAACCCGGCATGAGCGTCGGCCTGGGTACTGGATCGACGGTGGCGCACCTGCTCGGTGAGATCGCCCGACGCGGCGTCCGCGCCACCTTCGTCGCGACCTCGCCACGAACCGCGCGCGCGGCCCATGAGCTCGGCATCGTCGTCGAGGTCGACTTCCCCTTCGACCGACTCGACCTCGCGATCGACGGCGCCGATCAGGTCGCCCCCGACGGATGGCTCGTCAAGGGCGGCGGCGGGGCACTCACCCGCGAGAAGATCGTGGCCGCGAGCGCCGATCGCTTCGTGGTCATCGTCGACTCCTCCAAGATGGTGGCGTCGCTGTCGGCGCCCGTCCCCCTGGAACTGTTGGAATTCGGCGTCGCGGCCACCCTTCGTCACCTCGGCGTCACCGTCCTTCGCGACGCTGCGGCGAGCCCGGACGGGGGCCGACTGGCCGACCACTTCGCCGACCCCGCCGACCTCGCCGACCCCGCGACGCTCGCGGGCCGCTTGGGTGCGGTGCCGGGCGTCATCGCGCACGGTCTCTTCGCCCCGTCGCTGGTGAGCGAGGTCATCGTGGGTCGCGACGACGGCGTCGACCGCGTGAAATATGGAGGATACCCGTGAACACCCCGACCATCCACGACGAGTTCGTCACCCCGGACAACCACGTGTTCGTGCTCTTTGGCGCCACCGGTGACTTGGCCAAGCGCAAGATCATCCCGGGACTCTTCCACCTGGCCTGCGTGGGTCTGATGCCCGAACGCTACCGCATCATCGGCTCGTCACGGGCGTCCTCGGCGCTCACCGACGACGAGTTCGTCGACCTCGCGCGCGAGGCGATCCTCACCTACGGCACGAACGCGCCCGACGGCGAGGTGTGGGAGAACTTTCGTGCGTCGCTGGGTTTCGTCGTGACCGATCCCGACGCACCCGAGGACTTCGCCCGCGCGATCCACCAGGCCCAGCGCGAGGTCGGCGATAGCGCCCGACGCCTCTTTCACCTCGCCGTGCCCCCCAACGCCACCGCCGCCCTCATCGCCCTGCTCGAGGCGGCCGGTCTCAACGAGGAGTCGCGCATCATCTGCGAGAAGCCCTTCGGCGTCGACCTCGACTCGGCTCGCGAGCTCAACCGAGTACTGAAATCGAGCTTCGACGAGACTCAGATCTTTCGCATCGATCACTTCCTGGGTAAAGAGTCCATCGACAACATCCTCGCGTTGCGCTTCGCGAACCGCCTGTTCGAACCGCTGTGGAACCGCGATCACGTGCGGTTCGTGCAGATCGACGTGCCCGAGACGCTCTCGGTCGAGGGGCGCGGCGCCTTCTACGAGGAGACGGGGGCGTTTCGCGACATGGTGGTCAGTCACCTGTTTCAGGTCCTGGGTTTCTTGGCCATGGAGCAACCCACCAGCTTCGACGCCGGCCCCCTGCGCGACGAGGTGCACAAGGTCTTTCAGACCCTGGCGCCCATCGATCCCTCGTTGGCCGTGCGAGGTCAGTACGAGGGCTACTTGAGCGAGGAGGGCGTGGCCCCCGATTCCACCACCGAGACCTTCGTCGCTCTTCGCGCGGAGGTCGAGAACACCCGATGGAAGGGCGTCCCGTTCTATCTGCGCACCGGCAAGAGCATGGCCGAGAGCCGCCAGGTCATCACCATCGGTTTCGACGAGCCCGTCATGCGCCTCTTCCCCGCCGGGCGAAAGACCCCTCGGTGGCGAGGCAACAAGCTAGTGGTCGACTTCGCCGATCCGGGTTCGATCCACGCGCACTTCTTGACCAAGGAACCCGGTCCGCGCATGCACCTGGAGCCGGCGCAGATGCACTTCCACTACCGCGACTCCTACCTCGAAACGGGTCACCTCGAGGCCTACGAGCACCTGATCCTCGAGGCGATGCTCGGCAATCGATCCCTCTTCACCCGCTCCGACGGCATCGAGCGACTCTGGCAGGTCGCCGCCCCGATGCTCGAGGATCCGCCGCCGATCGAACGATACGCCCCCGGGTCGTGGGGACCGGAATCTATCCACGCCCTGGTCGCACCCAACGAGTGGTGCCTACACGGCTAAAGGCCACCCAACAATGGGTCGCTCGGCCGACGCACGACGTCGCCGCTCTGGTGGCGCGCGCGCCACGCCATGCCGCCCAGCGCCTCGAGGACCACGCGATTGCCCAGGTACGCCGTGATGTCCGCGTGGTCGTAGGGCGGCGACACCTCCACCACGTCCATCCCGGCCAGCGGCACCTGCATGGCGATGCGACGCACCGCGTCGAGCAATTGGCGACTGGTGAGCCCCCCGGGCTCGGGCGTGCCCGTGCCGGGCGCCGAGCCCGGGTCCACGACGTCGACGTCGACCGACAAGAACACCGCATCACAGTCGTCGCCGGCGATCGATATCGCCTCGTCCAGCACGGCGTCGAGGCCGCGCGCGACGATCTCGCCCATCTCGAAGGATCGCATGCCCTGGGCGGCCATCCACGCGAGCGTCTCGGGCTCGGGCCAGTAGCCGCGAAGGCCGATCTGTAAGAAGCGGTCGCCACGGCACGCGCCGGACTCGATGAGGCGGCGCATCGGCGTGCCGTGCCCGTAGAGCGACCCCCACTGCGTGTCACCGGTGTCGGCGTGGGCATCGAAGTGGATCACCGCCACCCGCCCCCAGCCGACGTGACGCGCGACGCCGGTCACGTCGGGCAGGGCGACGGTGTGATCCCCACCCAGGATGATCGGCACCACGCCCGACGACGCGACCAGGCTCACCCGCGCCTCCAGGGCCGCGAGCGAGCGCTCGGTGTCGCCCGAGGGCATCTCGACGTCACCGAGGTCGACCACGCCCGTGTCGAGGAGCGCGTCGACACCCAACGCCAGGCTCGGGCGGCTCCCGTCGTGGGGCAGATAATCGGCGGCCCGCATGGCCTGGGGCCCGAAGCGACAACCCGCGCGGTGCGAGGTCCCTCCGTCGAAGGGCGCGCCGATGATGGCCGCGTGCGCGCCCGACCACTGCGCGGGATCGTCCGGGTCCGCCGCGGGGACGCCGAGGAAGGTGTGGTCGGGACCGTACATGTTCCCGAGTCGCATGGCTGGCCCTAGTGCGTTACGGTGACGGCCGCACCATTATCGAGCAGTTCCACCCACGTCTGGCCGGGGGTCAGGCGAATCGCCTTGCCCTTGGCGTCGAGGTACTGGATGGGCGTGTTCTTGGCGTGGCGCGCCCACGTGCCAACGATCTCCTTGCCGTCGGTGAAGACGTCCGCGACCCCACCGCTCTGCAGGTTCGCGTAGGAGGTGAAGGCGCCGACGCCGTTGACGTAGTTGACGTAGTTGACGATGACGTTCTTCGGCGATTCACGCACGTGGTTGGCGGTGTAGTCGGGTCCGGCGAACTGCGTCGAACGATCCCAGGACTTCGTCGCCGCGTTCCAGGTCCAGGTCATGGGATAGATGCTGGGGAAGTTGACGACGAACTTGCTCACGGCGACCCCCACTGCGGCCTGGCCGAGGGGGCGGTACTGGAAGAGCGGCGTCGGCGGTACCGGCTTACCCCCGCCGAGGGCGAAGAGCGCCGCGGCGCTACCGAAGAGGTTGTAGGGCGCCTGGCGACTCGAGTCGCGGAACATCGCTGAACCCGCGCTCGACTCGTCCACCAACTTCACCGGCGCGGTGGAGATCGACGTAATCGCGTAGGGCGCGCCGCCCGAGAACGCGAAGATCCCGCCGATGGGTTCGACGATCTGGGTGTCGGTGGGTCGCACCGAGCGGATCGGCCCCACGCGGGCGGGGGCGTTCTGGTTGAAGATGGCGGCGAGTCGAGGGATCCCGCCGTTGATGATCTCCTCGTACACCACGTCGGCCTGGTCGATCCCCCACTGCGGCAGGGCGTTGGTGTCGTCTTCGACCTTGATCACCAGGGCGGGTCGCTTGAGCGCGGTGCCCGAGGGGTCGGGTAGCCCGGTCAAGGGCGCGATGGGACCGCCCGAGGTGGTCGTCGAGGTGGTCGCGGTGGTGGTCGACGGAGTCTTCTTCGACGAGCCTTGAGTGGCCACGATGACGACGATGCCGATGACGATGACGATGGCCGCGACGATGTAACGAGTTTGATTGCGCATTGCTACAACTTACTCAAAACGGGGTCGGGTGCTACTCACTCGAGCGATGGATTATCACGTGGTCGATCCCCGTCTCGGCACTGACGTGCAGGGAATTCTCCAGGACCCGCCAGCCCGTGGCGAGGTAGAAATCGACCGCTGACGTGCGAGCATTGGCCCAGACCAGGGTCACGCCACGTTGGGCGAGGACGCCCAGCGCGTGCGTCAGGAGCCGCGAACCCAGACCCCGGCCCTGGACGTCGAAATCGGTCGCCATGTAACGCAACTGGTAGGCCACCCGCGTGGGGTCGAAGGGCGCGGACACCTCGAAGAACGAGGCCCCCACCACCAGTCGCTCCAGCAGGTAGCCCCCGAAATGAAGGGTCGTGGCCAGCGCGTCGCCGCGATTCACGACGTCGACCGTCGCGTCATCGTCCCTCAGCACCCGGCGGCGCAGGTCGTGCAGTGCGCGGGGGTCCACCGCTACGACCCGCAGCACGCCCTCACCCAGGGGTCGACGCATCTCCTCGAACACTCGCGGGTCCTCCGGGCCGCTCGACACCGAGTGTCCCGTCGGCGCGAAGCCGCACTTGGCGTAGAACGCCTTGGCCCGCGACAACGAGGACGACACGTAGAGGTGCAGCGCATCCACCCCTTGGGCCAGCGCCCAGGCGCTCACCGCGTCCACCAGTTCTCGCGCGACGTTCGTGCCCCGCGCCGGGGGCGAGACGTACATCGCGAAGAGCCACCGGGTGTCGGGACGTTCGTCGTGCACCTCACCGCGAGCCATCCCCACCACGCGCCCGTCTCGTTCGGCGAGGTAGAAGTTCCACTCCTCGGCGCATCGCGCCCACTGCTCGTCATCCCAGGCGACGCACCGCTCGTAGGTGTCGCCGAACGCTCCGGGCGAATCGGCCAGTGCCTCGAGACGAATGGCGCGCAGCGCCATCGCGTCGCGCCTCGTGCCCGGACGCACCCGCCGCACCTCGGGGTTCATTCGACGCGCCGCGGCAGACGAGCCGAGTAGATCGAGTATCCGTCGACGTGTCGACCGATGAGCGTGGCGATCGTCGTCGCCGCGATCATGGGAATCATCAGGTGCAACCCCGTGTGCGTCAATTCGACGACGAGCACGAGGCCAACCAGCGGCGCCTGCATCGCCGCGCCGATCATTGCGGCGGCTCCGATCAGGGCGAAGGCTCCGACTGGGGACCCGGGCCAGAAATGTGTCCACGCGACGCCGAGGAATCCGCCCAGCGAGGCACCGATGGCGAGGAAGGGCGTGAACACTCCGCCCGCCGCCCCGCTGCCCAGGCACAGCGCCGTCACGATCGGCTTGAGCGCGAAGAGGGCGAGGAAGAGCACGAGGGTACCCGCACCCAAGAACGCGTCGTGGGCCATGTCCTTGCCGTTGCCGAAGAGTTGGGGGTACTTGAACCCCACCACGCCGACGAGGGCGAAGGCCAGCGGCATCATCCACAGCATCGTCACGCCCGAGGCGCGGTGCGCCGAGACCCATCCGAGTAGACGCACGTACACCACGGCCAAGAAGCCGATGACCACCCCCGCCACCAGTGACCAGACCATGATCGAGCCACTGAAGACGTAGTTGGGGATGTCGACGTACGTGGCCGCGCTGGGCAGGAACAACCACGCCGTCAGCGTGGCGATCAACGAGCACGTCAGCGCGGCGAGCACCGTGGGCAGGGCGAAACTCCCGAGCATCACCTCCGCGGTGAAGACCGCACCGCCCAGGGGGACGTTGTAGACCGCGGCGAGTCCCGCGCCGCCGGCGCACGCCACGAGGAGGCGCTTTTGCGCCGTCGTGAGGCCGAACCAGTTCGCGATCACGCTGGCGGAGGCGCCACCCATCAACTTGGGCGCCGCCTCGCGGCCGATCGAGGCCCCCATGCCGATCACCACCTCCGAGATGAGCGACGTGGCCAGGCTGCGCCGCGCGCCCAACTCCCCGTCACCGTTCCACAGTGCGTCATCGATCTCGGACTTCTCGTGACTGAAGTAGCGACGCACGAGGAACCACCCGATCGCGCCAATCACGCCGGCGATCACCAGTGACCAGAATCGGTGAAGGTTGGAGGTGGCGGCCACCGCCTGCTCGTAACTACCGCCGTGATAAGAGAACGCCAGTTTCTCGACGTACTGCAGCAGCGCCATGAGCCCCGCGCCGAAGAGCCCCGTGGCGACCGCGGCGAGCACCACGGCGAGCCAGAACTTGGGGGTGAGGCTCGCGTCGCCGTCGTGGGTCGCGTTGGGCTGCTCCATCGCGCCGCGCCCTGACGCGATTCGCCTCTTGATCAGGGGCTGAGGAACCCGCTGGCGTTCACTCCCCGCGCCGCTCTTGTTCGCCATAGTCCTCTCACCGTTCGTGACAATCCATCGTACCGTGGGTCCTACGCCGCGAGAATGAGCGCCCGCTCACCATGTCGAGTGACGTGGAGGGCACCGATTCCCTGAGATGACGAGTGGGCGCGAGTTCGACCGGGCTCATGGGGCGTTTGGGCCGTGCGTCGCGCCCGCGTGCGACTCGTCGAGGATCGACCCGCAGATCTCGCACACCTCCTCCAAGAGGCACACCGCGGAACCGCCTTCCTCCTCGGGCTCGACCAGTCGCCGCGGACTCGAGACCAACCAGTGCGCACCCGCCGAGGTCAGTTCGTCGGCACTTCCAAACCCCCACAGCGCTCCCACCGCGGTGACCTCGTGACGTCGCGCCGCGACCATGTCGTAGTGGCGGTCCCCGATCATCCAGGTGTCGTTCTCATCACCCGAGCCCCACTCCTCAAGCACCAGCGCCATGATGTCGTACTTGGCGGTGATCCGCAGGTCCACACTCGCGCCCGCGATCTGGTCGAAATGATGGGCGATCCCCAGGGCGCGCAGCATCTGGTGGGCGAAGTCGACGCGCTTAGCGGTCGCCACCGCGAGGCCAACACCCTGCTCGCTCAGATGCTCGAGTGCATCGGCGACGCCGTCGTAGAGTTGCGCCTCGTAGACGCCGCGTTGGGCGTAGTACTCGCGGTACCGGGCCACGACGTCGTCGATGTCGGACTCCTCGACCCCCAGGATGCGAAAGGAGTCACCCAGCGGAGGGCCGATCAGTTGGCCCAGTACGTCGGGGTGCGCCTCGAGCCCGATCTCCTCGAGCGTCGCGCGAAACGACCACAGGATCCCTTGGGAGGAATCGGCCAGCGTCCCGTCGAGGTCGAAGATGACGTGGCCGGGGAGTGAACGCATACCTCCATTGTGACGGCTACTGGCGTCGGCCGTACCCGATGGCTATTTTGGGGACGACGTCGTCAGGGAGGGGAAATGAGCCGCGTCAGTACCTACCTCAATTTTGATGGTCAGACCGAAGAGGCCTTCGAGTTCTACGCGTCAGTCTTTCGCACGCAGTTCGAGAGTCCCCCCATTCGATACGCCGATGTGCCCAGTCCCACGCCCCTGAGTGACGCGGAGTCCAGGGGCGTGCTCCACGTCGCTCTGCCCATCCTCAACGGCCACGTCCTCATGGGCACCGACCTCGTCGCCTCCGCGGGACATCACCTGCGCATCGGCAACAACACCACGATCGTCCTCGAGACCGACACGCGAGAGCAGGCCGACGAGTTCTACGGAGCCCTCTGCGAGGGTGGATCCGAGAAGCAGGACATGGCCGATATGTTCTGGGGCGCCTACTGGGGGGTCTGTCTGGACCGCTTCGGCGTGCGATGGATGATTTCGCATACGCCCGAAGGCGCGCCGCCTCAGGGACACCGCGAGGGCTGAGCCTCCCCGACGACACTCACCCCTCGAGGCCGGCGCGTCGATGGTCTCGTCGTCGCGGAGGGTCGGTGCGGACCGAGGGAGTGACCCGGACCGACCCGCCGCGCGGACTCACCGGTTCGATGAACCAGTGACGTCACCGGAGTTCGAACCGTCGGGCTGAGGCTGGCCCCCCACGGCACCGGCCGGAGGGGTGGGCAGACCCGCCTGCGTCGAGGTCACCACGAAACTCGAGTTCTCGATCACCGTCACGTAGGTGCCGTCAGACTTCTCCATGATCACGACGTAGGTCGAGTTGGGTCCCGGGAAGGCGTGCTGCAGGGTGGCGTTGGGAACCGCGGCGCTGGCCGCGGCCTGCGCGCTGGTGAGCGCCGCGCCGCTGAGCGGTGAGCCGCCAGGTCCGTCGGGGAACGCGCCTCCGTCACCGGGACGCTCGCCCAACCCGTGGGGAAGTTTCACGTTGAGGGTGGGCGTCGAGTGGTTCGTCGCCGCCGAGGCGACTCCCACCGTGCCCAGCCCGGTCGCGAGGACCACCGCGCCACCGGCGATGATGTTGCGCAAGGCCATTGTTCTTTTCGTCATATTAACTCCTAGACCAGTTCGTCGCGGGTCGTTCCCGCAACAACACCAGCCTGCGCGGGCAACCTAAAGGGGGCCCACGGAGGCGCTAATCCCTCGCTAAATATCGACCACGTCGAGCGCCGCGACCTAGGAGCGTGTGTTCTATTTGGCGTGTGCGCCAGGAGCCACGACCGTCACCATCAAGTCGTGGCCCATTTAAGTGACCTCACCGATAATCAGTGGAAGGTATTGGAACCCCTGCTCGTGGTTTCCTCCAAACGAGGACAGAAGCAC
>JAJZFO010000086.1 GCA_021805305.1 Actinomycetes bacterium
TCGATATCGCTGGCGCTGATCGCGCTCTCGGGACTGGGCGACATCGCGCAGGGGCGTCCCTCGTTGCACACCGACGTCGCCCGATTGGGGCACGCGGGCGGGTGGCTCGGCGTCGTGACGGCGGGGGTGCTCGCACGTTTCATTGGCGCGAGCGGTACGGTCGCCGCGTTGGTGGCGGTGCTCGTCGTCGCCCTCGTGCTCGGCACCGGAGTCGGTCTGCGCACCCTCCTCTCGTCGAGCGCCGCGGTGTTGACGTACCTGGGCCGCCACTTCGCGTCGTGGTGGAGCGCGCGTCCGACGTCGCCCGTCGCGGAAGCGGCCGACCCCGAGACCCCGCCGCCCGCGGCCCCGGCGCCGCGGCGCCGCAAGCACGACCACGACGGGCCCGACGACCCCCCGGCGCCCGAGTCGGTGCACGTGGGTTACCTCGACGAGGACGCGGCCTCGGCGTCCGAGGCCGACGAGGCGGAGGGCTCGTATCGCGACCCCCTCGACGACCTCGAGGAGGCGTTGCGCGACCCGCCGCGACCCGCCGCGTACTTCGGCTCGCACGAATCGCAGTGGGAATTGCCGCCTATGTCACTCTTGACGCGCACCCGCGAGCAGCGCCAGGATCGCGACGCCATCGCCGCCGCCGGGGCTGAGCTGGTCGAAGCGTTGCGTGCCCACGGGGTGGAGACCACGCTGGTCGGGTTCACGATGGGACCGACCGTGACACGCTTCGAGCTCGAACTCGGGCCGGGGGTCAAGGTGTCGCGCGTCACCTCACTCAACAAGGACATCGCCTACGCCATGGCCAGCCCCGACGTGCGGATCCTGGCGCCCATCCCGGGACGTTCCGCCATAGGGGTGGAGGTGCCCAACCGTCAGCGCGCCCTCGTGGCGTTGGGTGACCTGCTCGCGTCGGAGGAGGCGGTGTCGAGTACTCACCCCCTCGACGTCCCGATCGGACGCGATATCTCCGGCAAGACCGTGGTGGTGAATCTGGGCGAGATGCCCCACGTACTGATCTCGGGCGCCACGGGCGCGGGTAAGAGCTCCTGCATCAATTCGCTGATCACGTCGCTGGTGATGCGCGCGACGCCGGACCAAGTGAAACTTCTGCTCGTCGACCCGAAACGGGTGGAGATGGGCCAGTACAACGACCTCCCTCACCTGTTGGCGCCCGTCGTGGTGGACCCCAAGAAGGCCGCGGGAGCGTTGGCGTGGGCGGTCAAGGAGATGGAGCGTCGATACGACGTCCTCGCCGAGAACGGCGCCCGCGACATCACCAGTTACCAGCAGATGATGGCCCGCGGCGAGGTTGACCTCGAGGCGTCGACGCAGGAATTGGTGGGCGGAGCCATCGAACGCGCTACCTCGTGGGAGTCGGGGGTCACGCCGCGCGAACCCGAGGTCCTGCCCTACGTGGTCATCGTCGTGGACGAGTTGAACGACCTCATGATGGTGGCGGCCCGCGACGTCGAAGAGTCGGTAGTGCGCATCGCGCAGATGGCGCGCGCCGTGGGCATTCACCTGGTGCTGGCGACGCAGCGTCCGAGCGTCGACGTGATCACCGGTGTCATCAAGGCCAACGTGCCCTCGAGGATGGCTTTCGCGGTGTCCTCACTGGCCGACAGTCGCGTCATCTTGGACCAGGCGGGCGCCGAACGCCTGATCGGTAAGGGCGACATGCTGTTGGTGACGGCGTCGAGCAACGTGGCGCGCCGCCTCCAGTCGCCGTGGGTGGCCGAGGAGGAGGTCCGGCGCGTGGTCGAGTACTGGCGCGCGCAGGGCGGACAGCGCGAGACCGTGGTGGCGTTGGACGTTCCCGCGGGGCGCGGGGATTCCGGGGCGGGGACGGGTGACGAGGACGACGTCCTTCGCCAAGCCCGGGAAATCGTCATCCGCAATCAGTCGGGGTCGACGTCGATGCTCCAACGCAAGTTACGGGTGGGCTTCGCCCGGGCCGGGCGGCTCATGGACGAACTCGAAAAAGAGGGGGTCGTCGGCCCCGGCGACGGCTCCAAAGCGCGCAAGGTGTTGATCTCGTTGGAGGAATTCGACGAGAACCTGTAACGTCGTTAGGTGTTTCGTCGTTCGTCCACCCCCGTCGCCCTGCGTGGCAGCCTGGCGCGCGTCTTCTCGATGACGCTGGGCGCGACGATGGCGGCGGGCATGATCTTCATGATGCAGGTGCCGCTGCTGCACCAGGCGACCAGCTTTGAGCCCGTCGCGACCACTCTGGGCGTGGGGGCCACCACGGGCATCGCCTGGCCGAGTACCGGTAGCGCCGCGGTGGTCATACCGGCGCTGGGGGTCACGCGGTCTCTCAATGACGCGGTCCTGCCCATCGCGAGTCTGACCAAGATGATGACGGCGTACGTCACCCTGCAGAAGTATCCGTTGAGTCCCGGCCAGACCGGACCGTGCCTCACCGTCAACGCGCCCGACGTCGCCTACTACCGCACCATCGCCGCGCAGGGGCAGTCCAGCGCCGCCGTGGCGGTGGGCGAGCGGCTTTGTGAGGATCAGCTGCTCGCGGGGCTGCTGATCCATTCGGCGGGCAACTTCGCCACGATGCTGGCGAACCTGTCCTGGGGTGGCACCCAAGCGTTCGTGGCGCGGATGAACGACGACGCTCGTACCCTGGGACTGACGCACACCCATTACGAGGACGTGTCGGGCATTGGCTCGGGGTCGGTGTCGACCGCGCTCGACCAGGGCGAGTTGGCGGCGACGATCATGGGGTACGCCGTCGTACGCGCCATCGTCATTCAACCCACCGTGACCCTCCCGGTGGCGGGCACCCTGGGCACCTACACGCCCTTCGTGGGTGTCGACAACGTGGTGGGTGTGAAGTCGGGGCGTACGGACGCCGCCGGCGGCTGCGACGTGATGGCGATGAGCTTCCGCTTCGATGGTCGAAGCGAGTTGGCCTACGCCGTGGTCCTCGGGGCTCGCGGCGGCGACCTCCTCGGGCCCGCCGGTAACGACGCTCTGGCCCTCGCGCAGTCGGTCGTCGAGTCCCAGCGCTCCGTCGAGATACCCGCCGGCACCGTCGTGGGCACCATTGGCTGGGACAATCAGCGCGTCGACGTCGTGACCGAGACGCACGTGCGACTGGACTACTTGACGGCCCTGCACTCCGTCGCAGAACACGTGAGCGTCACGCCCGAATGGGGTCCGCTGTCGGGGCGTCAAGTCGTCGGGTGGCTCACCATCGACGCCGGTTCCCTCCTTCGCGTTCCCCTGATGGTCGCCCACCGGCTCACGCCGCTGACCTTGTTGCAGCGCGTAGCCTGAATCGATGCGCGCCCGCGTCCCCGCCAGTTCGGCCAATCTCGGACCGGGTTTCGACGCCCTCGCCGTGGCGCTGACGCGCTACGTGGAGGTCACGGTCGAACCGGCGGAGGAGTTCGCCATATCGACCGAGGGCTGTGGGGCGGGCCTGTTCGACGACGAGCGGCACCTGGGCGCGCGCGTCGCCTCACGGATACTCGGGCACCATCGCTTCGCGATCCACGTCTCCTCGGAGATCCCCCTCTCCCGCGGTCTCGGGTCGTCGGCGGCGCTCGCCCTGGCCGCCGCCGCGGCGGCGGGGGCGCCTTCACCCCTCACCGTCGCCACCGAGGTCGACGGTCACGCCGAGAACGCGGCGGCGTCGCTGCTGGGGGGGCTCGTCGTGGCGAGCGTACTGGGTTCCGCGTCGATCACCGTGCGCTCCCTGGCCCTGGACCCCGCGTGGCGCTTCGTCGTCGTCGTCCCCGACGAGGAATTGGCCACCGCGGACGCCCGTCGCGTGCTGCCCCCCCAGGTACCCTTTCGCGACGCCGTGCACAACGTCGCGGCGGTGGCGCTCTTAATCGCGGGACTGGCCCGCCACGAGGATTTCTGCGAGGGCGCCATGGACGACGCGCTCCATCAGCCCTATCGCATGTCGTTACTGCCCTTCGCCCAGCCGCTCCTGGCGCTCCTGCGCGACGCCGGGGCGGCCGGGTCGTGTTGGTCGGGGGCGGGTTCGACGATGCTCGCGCTGTGCGACGATGCGTCGGCGGCGCAGGTAGCGCGCAGCGCCCGTGAGTTCCTGGTGACCCATTCGATAGCGGGCGACGTCTGGGAGCTGGACGCCGACCGCCGCGGCCTGCACCTCTCGTAGTCGCGTGGGTACGACGACACCGCGAGTGTCGCTCTCGGGGGCGGGCTTCATCATCCTGGGCGCGTCGTCGATCCAGTGGTCGGCGGCGCTTATTCAGCCGGCGTTCGCCCGACTGGGTCCCGCGGCCACCAGTGGATGGCGCTTCTTCTTCGGTTCGCTGATCCTGCTGGTCGCGACACGCCCGCGCCTCCGACGGTGGCGTCGAGAGCAGTGGCGCGCGGCCGTGATCCTGGGGGTCACGGTGGCGTTCATGAACGTGTGCTTCTATCAAGCAATCTCGCGGATCCCACTCGGGAGTGCCGTGACCATCGAATTCTTGGGTCCGCTCAGTGTGGCGGCGTTCGGGCGGCGTTCGTGGCGTCACTACAGTTTCGCGGCGCTGGCCGCGCTCGGCGTCGTGCTGCTGTCGCACCCCGGTGGGGGCGTGACGCTGCTCGGGGCGCTCTTCGCGCTCCTGAGTGGCGTGGGTTGGGGTGTCTACGTCTACGCCGCGGCCCGGGTCGGGGGGGCGACCACCGGGTTCGGCGGACTCGCGGTGTCGATGTCGGTCAGCGCACTGGTCACCCTGGCCTGGACGTGGTCGAGTGCCCCGCAATTGGTTCACCACCCGTTCCTGGGCGGACGACTCGTCCTCGTCGGGCTGATGTCGATCGTGCTGGGCTTCGCGGCGGAGCTCCAGGCCCTGCGGCGACTCAGCCCTCCCGCGGCCGGCGTGTTGATGAGTTTGGACCCCGCAATCGCCTTCGTGGTGGGAGCCCTCGTCCTGCACGAGCGCGCGACATCGTGGGTCCTGCTCGGACTCGCGTGCGTCGTCGTCGCCGGGGCCGGTGTGACCGTGGACCGGACGACGCCCGAAGAAGTGGTCCCCCAGTGACGCGAGAACGCCGCCACGGGGGGTGAACATTAGTCTGGAGGGGTGGCCGCGCCCAAGACCTTCGCAATCCGGACCTTTGGCTGCCAGATGAACGAGCACGATTCCGAGCGTCTCGCCGGCCTCCTGGTCCACGAGGGCATGGTCGAGGCCACGGAGGCAACGTCGGCTGACGTCGTCATCTTCAATACCTGCACCATTCGCGAGAACGCCGACTTGAAGCTCTACAGCGCCCTGGGGCACTTGAAGGCCGAGAAGGAACGCCGTCCCCAGATGCAGATCGCGGTGGGGGGTTGCATGGCCCAGAAGGACCGCGGCGGGATCCTCGAACGGGCCGGTTGGGTGGACGTGGTCTTTGGCACACACAACCTGGCCCAGGCCCCCGCGCTCCTGCGGCGCGCGGCGATTGAGGGACCACTGGTGGAGGTGTGGGACGCACCCGACCCCGAAGCGGCCACGGACATGGCGCCCGCCCTCTACGCCGTGCGCGAGCTCCCCTGGGCCGCGTGGATGACCATTCAGACGGGGTGTGACAATACCTGCGCCTACTGCATCGTGCCCGCGGTGCGCGGCGCCGAGATCAGTCGACCCCTGGACGACTTGGTCGCGGAGGGCGAGATGCTCGCGAAGTCGGGCGTGACCGAGATCACCGTGCTGGGGCAGAACGTCAATTCCTACGGGCGCGACCTCACGCGACGTCGACCGCTCTTCGCGGAGTTGTTGCGCGCCCTGGGCGCCATTGAGGGAATTGAGCGCATCCGGTTCACCAGTCCGCACCCCAAGGACCTGCGACCCGAGACGATCGCCGCGATGGCCGAGACCGACGCGGTCTGCCCCCAGTTGCACCTGCCCCTGCAGTCCGGGTCGGACCGAGTGTTGCGGGCCATGCGCCGCGGCTACAGCAGCGAACGGTACCTCCGGCGACTGGCCGATGCGCGCGCGGGGATCACCGATCTGCACGTCACGACCGACCTCATCGTCGGGTTCCCCGGCGAGACGGAGCGCGACTTCGACGAGACCTTGGCGGTCGTCGCGGCAGCGGATTTCGACGCGGCGTACACCTTCATCTTCTCCCCGCGCGAGGGTACGCGCGCGGCGGACCTGGTCAATGATTTCGTGCCGGCCGAGGTCATCGCCGACCGATTCGCGCGCCTCAAGGAGGTGCTCGACCGATCGGCGCTGCGACACCACGCAGCACGCGAGGGCCTCGTCGAGGAGGTCTTGGTGGAAGGGGTCTCGCGTCGCAACGACCAGATGCTCTCGGGTCGCACCCGCCAGGGCAAGCTAATCCACTTCCCCGTGTCCGAGGTCTCGTTGCGCCCCGGCGCACTCGCGACGGTCAAGGTCACCCACGGAGCCCCCTACCACTTGCTCGGTGAGGTGGTATCGGTGGTGCGTGCGCCCCGTCACAAGGTGCGAGTGCCCCTCATGTCCTCGTGAGGAACCACGGGGGGACGGCGGTGGCCCTCGTCGGCCCCACCGCCTCGGGTAAGTCCGCCCTCGCCCATCAACTGGCCCTCGAGAGCCACGGGACGGTCGAGATTCTGAGCGTGGACTCGATGACGGTCTATCGGGGCATGGACATCGGCACGGCGAAGGCGACTTCCGCCCAGCGCGCGCAGGTCTCGTATCATCTCCTCGACCTCATCGATCCGATCGAGGAATTCACCGTGGCTCAGTTCCAGCGTGAAGCGCGCGACGCCCGAGACCTCGTCTGGGCCCTGGGCACGGCGGTGCTCTACGTCGGGGGCACGGGACTCTACGGCCGTGCCGTGATCGACGACCTCGACATCCCCGGCCAGTTTCCCGACGTGCGCGCCGAACTCGAGCGGCGCGCGCAGGATCCGGCCGACCTCTATCGTGAACTGCAAGAGCGAGATCCCGTGGCGGCGGCTCGAATGGAGCCCACCAACCAGCGTCGTATTGTGCGCGCCCTCGAGGTGACCCTCGGCAGCGGCCGGCCCTTCTCCACCTACGGAGCCGGCCTGCGCCACTACGGCCCCCCCCGCGTGGTGCAAATTGGGCTGAATTGTGACAGTGGTGTCTTAGATGTGCGAATTGCTAGACGTTTCGAGAGTTGGATGGAACAAGGACTACTAGAGGAGGTCGCACTACTGCGGGAACGGGGAATGAGTCGCACGGCCCGTCAGGCCGTGGGATATCGCGAACTCCTGCGACACCTGGAAGAGGGCGCGGAACTGGAGAGGTGCGTCGAGGACGCCATCACCCAGACGCGCCGACTCGCTCGTCGTCAGCGTTCGTGGTTTCAGCGCGATCCGCGCGTGGAGTGGTTCGATGACCCCTCCGCCGCGGCGGCGCGTCTCGGCGAAGTTCTGACCAGTCCCGACGGGTTCGTGCGAGACTAACAATATGGCACTTCGATCGTTACAAAAGTGGCAGGGCGCGGGCAATGATTTCCTCGTCGACGTCGTCGAACAGGGCGCCGCGCCGTGGTGGAACGCCCAGCGCGCCCGCGCCGCGTGCGACCGTCACTTGGGCGTGGGCGCCGACGGACTCCTGGTGGCGTCCATCGGATCGACAATTTCGATGGTGCTCTACAACGCCGACGGCACGGTGGCGGAGATGTCGGGCAACGGTATCCGCTGTCTGGTGGCCGCGGTGCGACGCGCCACGGGTCGTTCGGACCGCGAGATGCGTGTGCACACCGCGGCGGGGGAGAGACTGGTGACCTTGGACTTGTGCGAGGACCGCGGCGTGGGGAGCGTTGACATGGGTCCGGTGACCCTCGGCGCGACGTTGCGCGGGGCCCTCGGGGTGGCCCACGTCGGGAATCCGCACGTCGTGGTGGTGGATAACCCCGATTGGAATGACGAGGATCGCGAGGAGATGGCCGCCAAGCTGGCCGCGGAGATGGGTGGTGCGAACGTGGAGTTCGTGGAGATCATCGACGAGGCCCACGTCGCCATTCGCGTGATCGAGCGCGGAGTGGGCTGGACCCTCGCGTGCGGGACCGGGTCGGTCGCGACCGCGGCGGTCTGCCACCAACGCGGATTTACCGGTAACGACGTCGTCGTCGACAACCCGGGCGGTTCATTGCGCGTCGTGTTAGGCGAGGGGGGCGCGCGACTCGAGGGACCCGTGCGGTTCGTCGCGAACGTGGAGTGGCTCGCCGGGTGACCTATGTACCCACGACCCTCATCGACCGCACGTTTCGCGAGAAGATTGTGCTGGTGGGGGTGCAATTCCCGGGAGTGAGTGCCGAGGAACTGGAGCACCAACTCGACGAATTGGCGCTACTGGTGGACACCGCCGGGGCCGACGTCGTCGCCCGCGTGGTGCAGCGACGTGACGCGCCCGATCCGGCCACCTTTCTGGGGTCGGGAAAGGTCGCCGAATTGAGAGAGATCTGTCTGAGTGTCGATTCCGACACCGTGGTCTTCGAACAGAACCTCTCCCCGGCTCAGCAGCGCAACCTCGAACAGAAACTGGGTCGAACCGCCATCGACCGCACGGCGGTCATCTTGGACATCTTCGCGCAGAACGCCCGCACGCCCGAAGGCAAGGCGCAGGTCGAGTTGGCGCTCCTGCAATACCGCCTACCCCGCTTGCGCCGGGCGAGCGGATCGTTGTCGCAGCAGGCGGGTGGCATCGGCACACGCGGTCCCGGGGAGACCCAGCTCGAAGTCGACCGACGTCGACTCGTCCACCGGATCCATCACATCCGTCAAGAACTCCAGCAGATCGATCGCACGAGGGAGGTGCAACGACAAGGTCGCGACCGGGGCCGGCACCGCGAGGTGACCCTGGTGGGTTACACCAACGCGGGCAAGTCGTCGATGCTCAACGCTCTGACCGCCGCGGACGTACCGGTGGAGAACCGATTGTTCGTCACCCTGGATCCGCGTACGCGCCAGCGCCAGCTCCCGGGCGGTGAGACGATCCTCGTCACCGACACGGTGGGTTTCATTTCTAATTTGCCCCACGAGTTGGTGGAGGCCTTCATGAGCACGCTCAAGTCGGTGCAATTGGCCGATCTGCTGGTGCACGTGGTCGACGGGGCGAGTGACAACGCCGAGGAGCAGATCGCGGCCGTGCGCGACGTACTCGGTGAGATCGACGCGGGCAGCGTGCCGGAGCTGCTGGTCTTTAACAAGGCCGACGTCGCGGGGTCTCGGGCGCGGGACCTGGCCAAGGTCTACGAAGGCAGCGTGTGGACGTCGGCGCTCACCGGCGAGAACCTCGAGGAACTCATCGGGACCATCGCCGACCGACTGCGCTCCGACGACCGCGTGGTGACCCTGCGTCTGCCCCTGGACCGCGGCGACTTGGTGGCCGCCGCACATCGCGAGGGCGAGGTCCTCGACACCTCCGTGGACGCGCAGTACGTGAACGTGCGCGTCGTCCTCGACGACGTCGGACTCGCTCGATTCGCCGAGTGGCGGGTGATCAATTGAGCTTCTCGCCACCCCCGTACCCGTACGAACGACTCGAGGGATTGCGCGCCGCCGCCGCGCGCCACGAGGGTGGCCCGATCGACTGCTCGGTGGGTACGCCGGTGGACGATCCCCCCGCGTTCGTGGTCGCGGCGTTCGCGCAAGCGACCGGCGCGCGCGGCTACCCCCCGTCGGCGGGCACCGCGGCGTACCGCGAGGCGTGCGCGGACTGGCTCCAGCGCCGTTTTCACGTGGGCGTCCCCGCCTCGCAGGTGGCCGCGTGCGTGGGGACCAAGGAATTCGTCGCGTCGCTCGCGCACTACCTGCACCTACGACGAGACGACCGAGACACCGTTCTCTACCCGGCCATCTCGTACCCGACGTACGCGATGAGCGCCACGTTGGCGGGACTGCGCGCCGTCGAGGTGGCGACCAGGGACGGACGGATGGACTTGGACAGCATCGATCCGGCCGACGCGGACCGCGCCCTCGTGCTCTGGTCGAATTCACCCTCGAACCCGACGGGCGACCTCGACGACCTCGAGGCCGTGGCGCAATGGGGGCGCGCCCACGACGTGCTGGTGGCGAGCGACGAGTGCTACGCCGACTTCACCTGGAGTGATCAGCCCCGGACCATCCTCGAGTACGGCTCGCAGAACGTGTTGGCCGTGCACTCCATTTCGAAGCGCTCGAA